>NZ_OY730239.1 GCF_963422545.1 uncultured Flavobacterium sp. | reverse complement strand
ATCCAAATTAAACAAATTGCTGAAAGTAATAAAATGAAAATCCATGAACTTGACCAGATTCCTGTGGCTGTTAATAAATATCCAAAGATAATTGGTCCAAAAAAGCCACCCAAACCACCAATCATTCCCACCATTCCGCCAACAACACCAACTTCTGTCGGGAAATATTCCGGAATATGTTTGTATACTGCAGCTTTCCCAATTCCCCAAGAAATTCCAATTAAAATCACTAAAATCAGGAAAACCCACATATTAGCATCAAACTTAATTACAGTAATTCCTTTTGCTAAAAGCTCTTTTTTCTTTACTGTTTGATTTTGTGCTACAACAACTTGTTGCCAAGAAGTTCTGGTTGGAAAAATAGCATTTTCATTTTCGTTTTCTTTTTTCTGAGCAACTGCAAAATCAGTATCTCCAATTTTAACTTTTTCATTTGAAACCGAAGTGATAGTTCCTTTTTTAGTGGCCAAAACTCCAGGACCTGTCGTGGTAATTTCCATTTTTGGGATCATTAATAAGGCGCTCAAAACAACCGAAGAACTTAAAACCCAGTACATTACTTTTCGGGCACCAAATTTATCAGATAAATAACCTCCAAAAGCTCTGATAACACCAGACGGCAAACTAAAAAGAGTAGCAAATAATCCGCCCATAACCAAGCTTGTTTGATAAACATTCATGAAATTAGGCAATAACCATTGTGAATAGGCAACAAAACATCCGAATACTAAAAAGTAATAGGCTCCAAAACGCCAAACTCTGGCACATTTAAGAGATTGAAGCATTTGTGAAACAGTTTTGGTGTTGTTTTCTATTTTTTTATTTGTAGTGAAAATTAAAAAGGCAATACCAATTACAACCAAAGCTGTGGCGTAAATAACCGGAAGTGCTTTCCAACCGTTTTGTGGATCTTCTATTGAAAAATAATTCAATAAAGATGGTGCTAAAAAAGTGGTGATTGCAGCTCCGGCATTTCCCATTCCGAAAATACCTAAAGCGCGTCCCTGCCATTCTTTTGGATACCAAATTGAAGTATATCCAATTCCGACAGCAAAACTGGTTCCAACCATTCCGAACAAAAAGCTTAGTAAAGCAAACATAAAAAAGCTATCGGCGAAAGGCAATAAAAATAGCGGAATTGAGCAGAGTAGAAGCAAAAGAGAAAAGACATATTTTCCGCCAAATTTATCCGTAAGAATACCAATTGGTAAACGCATGATTGATCCCGTTAAGATTGGAATTCCAAGAAGCCAGCCAACTTGAACTACGCTCCAATGAAAAATTCCATTATCGACTAAAAAAGTTACGAGAACTCCGTTTAATGTCCAACAGGCGAAACACACTGTAAATGCCAATGTGTTCAAAAATAAAATTTTATGTGATTGCGAAAGTGAGTTTGTATTTTTCATGGTACTTATATTTTTGTGTAAAAATAAGTACTATAACGTAGTTAAAAACTGCGAAAACGCAGTTTTTGAAAAATATTTACGTAATTGTACGTAGTTTTTTAAAGTAATGAATATTCAGCTGCTTTGTTTGAAAGTTCCATTAGGTTCTTTACTTTTAGTTTTTTCATTAAGTTAAAACGGTGCACTTCGGCAGTACGTTTACTGATTTCAAGGGCTTCAGCGATTTCTTTGTTTCCTTTTCCGGATAATAACAGCGTTAAGATTTCTTTTTCTCTTTTAGTAATCATCATTTCTTCACCTAAATTTTGTTTAGGTTCTAAAGCATTTGAAGAATTTGTTAATTGACCAATTAATATAGAAGAGATATCGCCGCTAAAATATTTTCCGCCTGCCGCAACAGTATGTAATGCTTTCAGGAATTCTTCTTTACTTGATCCTTTTAGTAAATAACCATCGGCTCCGGCTTTTATAGATTTCAATACGTATTCTTCAGATTCATGCATTGAAAGCATAATGATTTTTACATTATTACTTTCGCTTCTAAGTTTTTCTACTACCTCAATGCCTGTTAGGTTTGGCATACGAATATCTACTATAAGTAAATCAGGTTTACTGGCTGCAACTACTTCAAGAGCATCGGTTCCATCAATAGCTTCGCCTACAACCTCTATGTTTGCTTCGTTTTCCAGTAAAGATTTTATTCCGTCTCGTACAAATACATGGTCATCTGCCAGAACTACTCGAATATTATTGCTCATGATTTACTTATTTTTAATTCTCAATTTTTACGTATATTCATCTAAAAGAAGATGCTAAGATACGTAATTTTTGTATTTTATAATTAGATAATTTGTCAATTAGAGAATGTGCCAATTAGATAATTAGAAAATGTGGTAAATTAGAAAATTCGTCAATTAGAAAATTAGATAATTTGTTGTAGACTTTTGTCTAGGTTCTTTTTGAAGTGAGATATTGTATGATTTTGTCATTTCGAGGCACGAGAAATCTCCGCAAGAAACTCCTCAATCAAAATCGCCAATCTTTGTAGAGCTACTTGCGGAGATCTCTCCTTCGTCGAGATGATAAGAATGTGCTTAGTAATTGGATAATCATAAATTATCTTCTGAAAACGTTTGCCCGCGAGAGGGATGGGAGCTAGCTACCGAAGTAGCGCAGACAGCCCGACAGCATTAGGGAAAGGGGCTGATGTAGACAAAGTATGTTTTAGCCCCTTTTTCTAATGCTGTCTCGCCCTGATAAATTAGATAATTAGATAATTAGATAATGAGATAATTTGATAATGCTTTTTAAGTAATTATCTAATTATCAAATTGCCACATTCTCTCATTTAAGAATCGGAATATTAAAAGTAATTCTCGTTCCTTCACCAGGAATTGATTTAATAAAAACGCGTCCGTTGATGTATTGAATTCTTTCTTTCATAAACAATAATCCCATTCCGGATTCGCTGTTGCGTTTTTTGTCGACCGAATTTATATCAAAACCTTTTCCGTTATCATCAACAATGATGCTTAGAAGTGTTTCGCTGTGCGAAAGTTGTACAATAATATGCGATGACTCGGCATATTTTATGGCATTATTGATCGCTTCTTGCGTGAGACGATATATATTGATTTCGATTAAAGAATCTAAACGTTGGTTAAAATCGGTTTTGTTGTAAAACAGAATTTCTTTTCCGGTAAGTTTTGAAAGTTCCTGTGTGAGTTTTGCAAGTGAAGAAACAATTCCGTGATCGCTTAATTCCGGAGGCATTAAATTGAAAGTTGCCGTGCGGACACCTTTGATAATATCTAGGGATAATTTTTTAAGGTACTCAATTTTTTGAGCCGCTTTTTCTTTATCATCGAGATTAATACTTTCCAGACTAAACTTTAATCCGGTAAGCATTTGACCAATTCCGTCGTGAATTTCTTTGGCGATTCGGTTTTGTTCGTTTTCCTGATTTTCTACTATTTTACTCGAAATAATCTTTTGCTGATTGATTTTTTCGTTGCTGTTTTCAATGTTTAAGCGCTCGACTTCGCGTTGCGCTTTTTTACGTTCTGTAATGTCAAAACAAACAATTAAAAGCTCCAGTTCTTCTTTTTTGATCATTACCGGAACCATTGACAGATCAAGCCAAATTGTTTGTGTTTCTTTATTAGTGATTTTGATTTCGCCTTGCCAGCCGCTGCGCTGTTTTTCAAATATTATTCGGTCAATATTAAGTTGTTCTTTTTCGTCGGTCGTTAAAATTTCTGAGAATTTTTTATTCGATAAAAACTTGGTGTAGTTTAAAAGTTTGGCAAATTTTTCGCCAACATGAATAATTGAACCATCGGGAGCAATACGGCAATAAAGCAGCGTATTTTCCATGGCATAATTAAGTGATTTTAATTCTTTTACTGAGTTTTCCTTTATTTCGCTAATGATTTCGGTATCGTATGCGAGTTTTAAAGCTTTCTTTTCAGAGGTTAAAAGTTTGGCAATAAGTTTCTCAATTTTTTTATTGGTAGGCTTAAAAATGAAGAAAAATTCCAGAAGTAAAACAAATAGGGTAAAGGCAAAAATCCAATATTCTATTTTGCGTTGCAGGGTAACTTTTTCGTGTGCTTCGAGATCATATTGGCTTACAATTTGATTCATTTTGGAAAGGAAAATACCTTCGTTTTCCAGAATAATTTGTACCAGTTTTTGATTTTTTGCGGTATTATTTTTCTGTTCTAAATTCAATAGAAATAAATCGGTTGTTTCTACAATAGTTGAGAAACTAGGATTTATTTGAAGATATAATTTACGCAGTGTTTCGCTTTTTTCTTTTGGAAAAGCCAAACTGTCACTGCCATTTTCTAAAGCGTTTTGAGCAGTTTTCCAAAGGGATAAAACGTCTTTTAAATGCGAAATTTGTTTGGGAGAAACTTTATCAGAAACATAATGTAAAATCAAAACTTCTTTGACAATTTTCTGGCTCAGCATTCTTTGCTTTCCCGAAATATTGATGATTTTAGAATCGCTTAATTGCTGGTTTAAATTGTATTGAACTAAAACCTGACTCAGAATGATGGTTATAGCAATAGTCAAGAGTGCAAAAAAATACAGTCGGCGTAAATTTTTGAAAGTAATTTTATCTGCAGCTTCCTGATTGCTTTTTTTCATTCGAAGAGAATATTTGTCTTTCTATAGGAAAATGGAATTCGCTTTAGGCTCATTTCATACTTTTTTTACAATCCTAAAGAAGCTTTTATCAGATTTAAATTTTCTTCAGAATATTTTATTTTTAAGGCTGCCTGATGTCCTTTGTCTGACATTTTATCCCAGGTTTTTTTGATGATATTTTTTAGTTTTTCCTCGTCATGTTTGTGTACAAAAGGATCTAAATAATATTCTAAAAATACCAGGCAAATTACATCTTCGAGTAATTGAGTTTCGGCATCTTTTTTAAGTAGTTTCTTTTCGATTAAAAATGAAACGCGATCTGTAAATTCTGATGTATATCCTGCTTTTTCTAAGATTGCGGCAGTAGTTTTGGCATGGAATTTTTTAAGTTCTTCTCTCCATTTCAAATAACCAACACGATCCATTGGGTAGGATTCGCGCGCCACTTTCCATCGGCAAATGTGCTGTGCTTTTGAAGCGATCTGAATTTCTTCAGAAGCTTTTGGTTCAAACTGCATCAGTCTTTCATACATCCTGTTAGAATATAATAATTCTTTTGGATATTCTTTATTTTGATCGATGTCGATATTTGGATCTTGTGCGTTTTCAGCATCTATCCACTCGCTGGCTTTTTGAAAAGGTGTGTTCATTTTTTGGTCAGATAATAGATTTCAAAGATACGTAAATTAGTAGAAAAGTCTAAAGTCAAAAGTTAGATATAAGATGCAAGAAGCAAGATGATAAAAGTTAAAATTTATATCTAAAGATTCAAGTTTTATCATCTTGCTTCTTGCCTCTTAAAAGCTTTCTAATCTACAAAACCAACGAATACTTCGTTTTCAATAACTTTAATTGGATATGTTGCGATTTTATAATCGTCTCCGTTTAGGTTAGAACCATCGACTAACGAGAATGTTTTTTTATGCATTGGGCAGGCAATTTTCGGGATGTCATCAGCAGATCCCGTCATTCCTCTTGAAAGTACCATTTCCATTTTATGCGGGCAGGCATTTTGACAAGCGTACCATTCGTTTCGTCGAGCGAAATTAAAAATGGCAATTTGTTTGTTTTTGTATTTGATGCAGCCGCCGCGATTGGTCGGGAAATCTTCAACTTTGCCCGCTTTAAACCAAATTGTTGCGTCGTTTGCATGGACTGTTTCGTATTGATTTAAGATTTCTTCCATTTTAAGTTTGTTTTGATTTCCTGTTTCTTAGCCCTCTTTTTACAATCAAGAGAGTTATGATGGCGCAGTAAAAAAGAGGGTAAGAAGGACAGCAAACGTTATCGATATTTTTTTGTTTTTTTTGGAGCTTATTTTTATTTTTTGAAACACATAGAGACATAGACTTAATTGTTGAAAAAAGAATTGTCAAAAGAAAATCATTTCTGCTTATTCAGAGAAGTGAAAAACGTTTTTGGAGTTGTAAAATCTATGTCTCTATGTGTTTAAAAAATTATACTTTCAGTTTATGACCAGGCTTTTGGCATTTTTTGATCTCGTAACGGAACAAAAACGGCATTATCGTCTTTCTCGTCTGAGTTTACAAAATGATTAAAGCGTTTTAATAATCTGGGTTTTTCTAAAACTTGTTTCCATTCGCATTCAAAAGTATTTACTAGAGTTTGCATTTCGGCTTCAAGCGTTTCGCAGATTCCTAAACTGTCTTCGATGATTACTTCTTTCAGATATTCTAAACCACCGTCTAGTTTTTCTAACCAGGTTGCAGTTCTAATTAGCGGACCAGCCGTGCGGATGTAATACATTAAGAAACGATCCAGGTATTTGATAACCGTTTCTTTGTCGATTTTTTCGGCTAATAAAACGGCATGTTTTGGGTTTGCGCCACCGTTTCCGGCAATATATAAATTCCAACCGCCTTCAACCGCAATTAATCCGAAATCTTTTCCTCGGGCTTCGGCGCATTCGCGAATGCAGGCCGAAACACCGCCTTTTAATTTATGTGGAGAACGAATTCCTTTATATCTGTTTTCAAGTTCGATGGCAAAACCGGCGCTGTCGTCCATTCCGTAACGGCACCAGGCATTTCCAACGCAGCTTTTTACGGCGCGAAGTGATTTTCCGTAAGCGTGACCACTTTCAAAACCATTGTCGATTAAGATTTTCCAGATTTTAGGCAAATCGCTTAAATGCGCTCCAAATAAATCAACTCTTTGCGCTCCGGTAATTTTGGTGTATAAATCGAATTGTTTGGCAACTTCGCCAATTACAATTAGTTTCTCGGCAGTAATTTCTCCTCCGGCAACTCTTGGAACTACAGAATAAGTTCCGTTTCGTTGAATATTAGCCAAAAATCTATCGTTTGTATCTTGTGTCGTTACGTGTTTGTTTGCCGTATCGTTATAAATACTAGAGAAGATCGAAGCTACAACAGGTTTACAAACTTCGCAGCCGTCGCCTTTGCCGTGATGATCTAAAACATCGTAGAAATTCTCGTATTTATTGATTTTTACTAAATCGAATAATTCCTGACGATTGTAGCTAAAATGTTCGCAAATCACTTCTTTTACTTCTTTTCCAAGTGATTTTTGAGTGGCTTTTACCAAATCTGAAACCATTGGTTTACAGCCTCCGCAGCCAGAAGTAGCTTTCGTTGCTTTCACAACATCTGAAAGACTAGCACAGCTTTCATCTAAAATTTTACAGCAAATAGAACCTTTGGTAACATTTTCGCAAGAACAAATTACAGCTGTATCTGGTAAATCCATTACGCTTCCTAAACTTGAACCTTCAGAACCGTCTCTTGAACCCAAAATTAAATCTTCTGGATTTTTAGGCAAAGCCATTGCATTGTTGTAAATCTGGAAAAGTGAATTGTAATCGCTTGAATCTCCAACCAAAATTCCGCCTAAAAGGGTTTTAGAATCTTTAGTAACGTTGATTCTTTTGTAAACACCGCTTAATTTATTTTCATAAATAATGGCAGTTACATTATCATTTTCGATAAAAGGATCACCAAAACTCGCAACTTCGACACCAATTAATTTCAATTGTGTCGACATATCGATGGTTTCTCTCATGGTTTTAGAACCATTTAAGATTTGCTCGGCAGCAACATCGGCCATTTCGTAACCTGGAGCAACAAGTCCGTAAATGTTCTGATTGTAAAGTGCTACTTCGCCAATAGCAAAAATAGAAGGATCTGATGTTTGCATTTGATTGTTTACCACAACGCCGCCTCGCAGACCAACTTCAAGTCCTGAAATTCGAGCCAACTCATCGCGAGGTTTAATTCCGGCAGAAATAACCAACATGTCTACTTTTAACAATTCATCCTCAGCAAACATCATTCCTGTTATGCTTTCTTTTCCATCGATATATTGCGTTGCTTTGTTAAGATGAATACCAATATTTAATTCTTCAATTTTAGATTGAAGCATATCACTCGCGCCTTTGTCCAGTTGTCTTGGCATCAAACGCGGAGCAAATTCAACCACATGCGGATTCAATCCTAAATCTCTAACGGCTTTTGCTGCTTCAAGACCTAATAATCCTCCGCCAAGAACAGCCGCTTCAGTTGCGCCTTTTTGTTTTATCTTTTTGGCATAAGCCATAATTGCATCCAGATCTTCGATGGTTCTGTACACAAAAACACCTTCTTTTTCGACTCCGTCAATTGGTGGAACAAATGCCGAAGATCCTGTTGCTAAAACTAAGTAATCGTACGTATGTGTTTTCTCTAAATGAGTATGTATTGTTTTTTCTTCCCTATTAATATCTGTAATTAATTCAGAAGTATTGAGAGTAATATTGTTTTCTAAGTACCATTCGGTTGTTGATAATGATAAATCATCTGCCGTTTTACCTCCAAAGTATTCACTTAAATGAACTCTGTCGTAAGCGCGTCTTGGTTCTTCGCCAAATACGGTAATCTGATACTTTTCCTGTCCTGATTTTGCGACGAATTTTTCACAAAATTTATAACCAACCATGCCGTTTCCAACTACTATTACTCTAATCATGATTTCTTTAATTAAGTATTACTACGCAAATATAAGTATTTGTACTTATAAAAATACGTAAGTAATTCATTTTTTTGTTAGAAAAATATTTTCTTTAACTAAGTATTTTATCGTAATCGCTTGAATAATGCGGTTTCTGAATGGTTTTTAGTTGTTATGATTTCTTTTTCTACTGTATTATTTTTCTTAAATTTGAATAGATTCTAAATAAGAATCTTAAAAAACTACCACAGATTCAATCGAATTTTGGATTTCATTTCAAACAAAAAACAATTCTTAAAAGAAATATCATGAAAAAAATACTTTCACTATTGCTGTTATTCGTTTTGATGATAAGTTGTAAAACCACAGCGACTAAAAGCCCTGATACAAAAGAAACAACTTCTACAACCGACACTCAGGAAGAGGATATGAGCGTTTATTTTAAAGGAACAGGAAATGAACCATTTTGGGGATTGACAATAGGGAAGGAGAAAACGGTTTTTACATCATTGATTGAAGGAAAAGAAAGTCTTATTTTCTCGTCTGTTGAACCCATCAGAGCGGCAGATGCAAATTTGAAAATGTATAAGTTAAGTAATGCCACTGCGACTGCAACAGTTACGATTCAGCAAATTGATTGTCAGGATTCTATGTCGGGAATGATTTCGCCTTATAAAGTTTCAATTGAAATCAAGAACAATTCAGAGCTTGCTTCTAAAAAGCTTGCAGGCTGTGGAAAATACATTACGGATTATCGCCTGCATGATATTTGGGTTTTAGAAGAATTGAACGGATATAAAGTTTTTACTGCAGATTTTCAGAAAGAACTGCCAAGAATTGAAATTCACGCTGCTGAAAACAGTTTTATGGGATTTGCCGGTTGTAATTCTATGAGTGGTAGTATATTTTATGAAAAAGATGTATTGCGATTTTCAAAAGTAATCTCTACTTTAATGGCTTGTCCTTCTGGAAATAGAGAAGGTGAGTTTATTCAGGCGCTTCAAAGTACAACGACTTATACGATTGGAGATAATAGATTGACATTATCGAATCCGTCAAGTAAGCTTTTGGTTTTTAGGAAGGTTGATTGATTTTTATAGTTTTAAAAATGTCTTAGAATGGTTTAAAAATGACTTATAGTATATAAGGAGGATTTAAAGATAGAATATTTTTGTAAAATAAAACTTATATTTATTTTACATGAAAAAGATTTTAATGTTATTTATTGCTGTATCAATAGCTTACAGCTGTAAATCAAGTAAAGCTACAAATTCAGTAGCTGCGACTAACGAAAACTCAATTGAAAAGAAATTACAACAAACCTGGATTTTAGAGAATTTAAACGGAAAAGTAATTACTGAAAAAGATTTTTCAAGTTCTCCAAAAATCCAAATGACTTCATCAGGTTTTTCTGGCTCAACGGGATGCAATGGTATTAAAGGAAGTTTAGTATCGAATGGTGCAGGAAAACTTCAGTTTCCTAATCTTACCTCAGAAACTAAAAAATGTGATGCAAAAAAAGAAAGCGAATTTGTACAGTTATTAAAAACAACTTCAGGTTATTCTATTGAGAATAATAAGCTTTATCTTTCTAATCAGTTTGGACTTACAATGTCTTTTAAAAAAGGTTAATTATTAAAAAAGGTTAGTTAAATGAAAGGCTTCGATTAATTTCGAAGCCTTTTTTTTATTGTTGTTATTTCTCGTTCCTCGGAATGACAAGATTGTGTGGAATTCTATTCCTTTTTTAAAGAGCCGTACGCACGAAACATATTGCACGAAGGAATTTTAATCTCTTCTAAAGATAAAAAAATCTGTGCGCATCCGTGTTTTCGCGTTAGCGAATCCGTTTAATCCGCGTGCCATCTCACATTGTTATTCCAATAATTCTTTAGGATCTTCATCATCGCCTTCAATAAAGTCTAATTCTAAAGCTCTTACAGTCTGAACAGCGTTTCCGGCAATTCCGCGAATAGAACCATACATTCCTAAAGTGTTGTGTACTACTTTTTCGATTTGTTTTTCTCGTTGTTTCCAGATACGCTGCATCGCTCTTTTTTCTGAATCCAAATCACCTTGCATTTGGGTAAAACCTTCCACAATACCTTCAATTTGCAAACGGAATTCATTGCTGGTTAAGAAATCGTACAACATCGACATTTTATCGCCTTTGTTTTCCTGTGCCAGAACGGCCTGACTAATCTGAATTAACGATTGACGTAAAACGGCGCTTAAACCTTTAAATTCTTCATAAGTACAAATCCAAATTCCGTCACGCATTCCCATACGGTCCATCCCGGCAGGCATGACTTCGGTTACTAAAACACCAATATTAGCTTTTTTAGTTCTGATATCATTTTTAAATTTTTCAATCCATGCGGGCTGAAAAGCTTTTGTACGCTTACTTTCATAATAAATAGAACCGCAATTTTGAAGTTCACGAGTGTTTACAATCTGAAGGCAATCAGCACCATTTGCACCTTTTTTGACTTCATCAATAGTATCAAGCGGAAAATTATTTGCAAGCCATTCTTCAATCGCTAATTCCATTACTTCGCCTTGCAATTGCATAGAACCTTGTTCCTGCTTACGTTTCATTTCCTCAATCAGCTTCTTTTGATCGTCAGATTGTTTTTGGTATTCTTTGATTTTTAACTCGTTTTTTTCTTCTTCCTGTTTACGGATTTTATCACGTTCCAAGATCAAGGCAGCGTTGAGTTGCTTTTGAGATTCGGCTTCGATTGCTTCTTTCATCTCCAGTTTTTCACGCTGAAGTTTTGCAATTTCGCCTGTCATTTTATTGAGTTCACGAAGTTTTTCTGATTTCTCTGAAAGTTCTTTTTCCATCGAAAGCAAACGATCTTTGTTTTCTTCGTCGAGTTTGGTTTTTAGTTTTTCGGTAATTTCTTTTTCGGCTACCTTTTTTTCACGTTCTAAACGTTCTGCAAAAAGTTCATTTTCGTGTTTCTTTTTAGCTTCAAATTCGATTTTTGCTTTTTCGAATTGCTCGTTTTTAAGTTCTAGTTCTTTGGCTTGTGCAGTTGCTTTTTGCTGAAATTCTTTGCGAATACTATCTTCTAACTGATGTTTCAGAATGTCATTTACATCGATAGTTGTTCCGCAATTTGGGCACTGAATTGAAGATTGCTCTGCCATTTTTATTTATTTTATTGAGTAGAATTATAATTTGCTAAGGTATTTAAAAATTGAGTTTTTATTGTTGAGATTCGTGTGATAAATTGTAACGATTTTTTATCGCCACGAATTCACGAATTTTTCTTTTTAGTTTGCGCAAAGATTAAAAAAAATAAAATTCGTGAATTCGTGGCTATCTTTTCTTTAATAAAAAATCAACAGCGGATTGAGTGATTTCAGAATCGTCTTCTTTTGAAGTAATTAGTGAAACATCAGTATATAAATTGACTTTTTTCAATTCGATAAAACCAATTTCAGTATCTTGATTTTTTTTGGCAATATTCGACGGAACAATCGAAATTCCTAAGCCATTTTTGACCAATTGCACAATCGAGTTGATATTGTTTGATTCGTGAACAACCTTTGGCGTAAAGCCATAAAAGGCGCAAAGCTCTAATAAAACTTCATGATAATGTGGGGCGTAATCTTTATTGAAAAACACAAAAGTTTCCTCTTTTAAATTTGGAATTTCTTTCTCAGAATTAATTTGAATCAAACTCTTATTATAAACCACTGAAAACCCGTCCTGAAACCACAATTGTGATTTTATTTTTGGCGATTTTATTGGTGATCGAATAATTCCTAATTCAATTTTTCCTTGTTCCAAAGCATCTATTTGTTTGGTTGTTGAAACTTCAAATAATTTAAAATTGACATATGGGAATTGCTCTTTCAGGTGTTTTATCAATTCTGAAATTACAGAAGAATAAATAGAACTGATATAAGCAATTCTGAATTCTCCGGAAACATTTTCGGCTATTTTTTTCGTTTTCACAGAAATACGCTCAAGATTCTGAAAAAGTTCTTTTACTTCTTTTTCGAAATATTTTCCTGCCTCTGTAAGTTCAACTTTTTTATTGTTTCTGATGAATAAACGCGCCTGAATTTCTTCTTCGAGTTCGATAATTTGACGGCTCAAAGGTGGTTGAGAAATAAAGAGTTTCTCAGCAGCTTTGGTAAAGTTTAATTCTTCGGCAACAGCCAAAAAATATTTCAGATGACGTAATTCCATAAATACCTATTAAGTATTGATAATTGACAAAATAAGTATTTTTAAAGTATATATCAAAGTGGTAGTTTTGATAAAAAAATTGATGGCACACGGATGGCGCGGATTTAAACAGCTTTACGCGGGTTTTATATTTTTTGCCACAGATTAAAAAGATTTAAATGATTTTTAAAATTTGAATTTGATTATGCTTAAAGATAATCTGTATAATCATTTTAATCTGTGGCAAAAAAAGTAGACAATGTGTATCAAAAACAAACCAGCGTAAACCCGTTCAATCCGTAAAACCCGTGGGCAATAAAAAAACTAAAAACTATGAAAAAATCAACTATTGCAGAAATCAAAGAAAGGTTTGACAATGACGTCGAACGATTTTCGAATTTAGAAACCGGACAGGTTGCCACAATCGACGCTACAATTTCGTTAGAATTAATTACGGAAGCTTCTAAAAGAATTGTCCCGAATGCGACAACTGTTTTGGATATTGGCTGCGGAGCGGGAAATTATACTTTAATGATGTTGTCTAAAGTGCCAAATTTAAATTGCACTTTGGTCGATTTGAGTTTACCAATGTTGGACAGGGCTTTTGAAAGGGTATCAAAAGAAACAAATGGTAAAGTAGAAGTGAAGCAAGGTGATATTCGCGAAGTTGATTTACCGGAGAATCATTTTGATATTATTTTGGCTGGAGCAGTTTTGCATCATTTGCGTGACGATCAGGATTGGGAAACGACTTTTGCTAAAATATTTAAATTATTGAAACCGGGAGGATGTTTTATGATTTCAGATTTGATTACACAAGATACAGATTTGTTAAATGAATATACATGGCAGCGTTACGGTGATTATTTAGAAGGAATTGGCGGCGCAGAATACCGTCAGAATGTGTTTGCTTATATTGAAAAAGAAGATACGCCAAGATCCATGAATTACCAATTAGATTTGATGAAAAAAGCCGGGTTTAAAAGTGTAGAAATTTTACATAAAAATATGTGCTTTGGCGCTTTTGGGGGGATTAAGTAACTTTTTTTTGAATTACGGTTGGTTTTAACAACCGTTAATTTGATTGTTTTCTTAAGATAAGTTGTCTCAAAAGGACAGCTTTTTTTGTTTTTAAGATTCAACAAAGGAACTAAAACTAGTTAATATACAATTGTTTTACAATAAGATAATATCGATTATTTGGGAGCTAATTAAATATTTTTATAAAAATATATTATTAAAAATAATTTAAGAATTAAAATGCTTTTTAAGCTAAAAATCCTGATTTATTTTATGATAATAATTTATTTAAAAGAACAATTAACCTAAAAAAACAAACTATTATTTTGAAAAAAACCTACTTTTTTACGGCAGTTTTTCTGCTGCAATTTTTCATTTCTTTTGGGCAAAACCAAAACCCAATTGGATGCGGAACTCAATTATCTCAAAAGGAAGAAGCAGCTTTTGTGAAATCTTTGTCTAAAATTAAAACCTGGAAAAAGGGCAATACAAAAAGGTCAGCTACTACACCTTATATTATTCCGGTGGTGTTTCATATTCTTGCAGATGGAACGAACATCAATAATGTCTTTACTAAAGAACAAATGAAGTGCAGGATTGATGATGCATTGCTTACGGCAAACAAAGATTTTAATGGTTTGTTTCCAGAGTATGCAACGACTGACCCTCGTTTTGATGCTGTTAAAAGTAAATTGAACATTCAGTTTGTTTTGGCTACTGTTGATCCGGACGGAAATCCTTTAGAAATTCCCGGTTTAGACTGGCATCCGGAAGCTCATATAGTTGATGGTTATGATGCTAAAATTTTTGATTATATATGGTATGGCAAAAACAATCGATATTATTTGGATGTTGTGGTTGTTGATGAGCCAAATACTGGGCAGGGATCTGTTGGTTCAGGACATGCATTTTTGCCAATTCAGGATGCTATTCCGCGTGTTGCATTCAATCACAGGTATATTGGCAGTACATGTGGCTCAAATGCAAGCGCTACTTTTGCAAAAGTAATGACACATGAGTTTGGTCATTATTTTGGTTTAAAACACACTTTTCAGGATGATTGTGATCCTGTAAATGATGGAATGGCTGATACTCCGCCAACTAAGGTTGCCGAAGGCTGTGCAAGAAATGTTTTGAATAGCTGTGGGGTTTATGCAAATGCTGAAAATCACATGGATTATAATACAGATTGCCAGAATATGTATACCAAAGATCAGACAAATGCAATGACATATTGGCTAGATGATATGACTGTTGCTAAATATCCAAGAGGGGTATTATGGCAGCAAAGCAATCTTAGTTCAGTTGGAGTAATCGAGGCCGCTCCGGTTGCTGATTTTAGCAGTAATACAACTGCCATTTGTTCTGGAAAAACAATCGCTTTCAAAGATCTTTCTTTAGGATTGCCAACTTCGAGAGTCTGGACTTTTGAAGGTGGTACTCCGGCAACTTCCACAGCGTTAAATCCGGTTGTTGCTTATAACGCATCCGGAAAATACAAAGTAACATTGGAGGTAACGAACTCTCTTGGAACGAATATAAAACAAGTACTGAATTACATTGATGTCGATCAAAAATCGGCGATAAATTTAGTTGAAAACTTTAGAGGTTCTTTTCCTCCTGCGGGATGGGAAGTTACAAATCCTGACAATGGATTGACATGGGAAAAACGAAAAAATGTGGGCCACAATGATACTTCGTGTATGATTATGAACAATGCTGATAATGCGGTAGTAGGTTCATTGGATTATATCAGATTGCCTTATCTTGATTTTACGGCTGGACAAAATAGTCAGTTGTTTTTTGATGTTGCTTACACCAAATTTGACGATGCAAGCCCCGATGTTTTAAAAGTGCAGGTTTCTACTGATTGCGGACTTACCTGGAATGATGTTTACTCAAAAACACATACCGTTTTACAAACTACAGAGGTACCTACAGCGTTGGCAAATAATTGGGTACCGGTTACAGATGCTAACTGGAGAAAAGAAGTAGTAGATCTTAGTGCTTATCAGGGAAACAGCAATGTTTCTATTAGGTTTGCAAATGTATCGGGATACGGAACAAGAATTTGGATTGATAATGTAAATGTTGCTATTAATCAGGCTGCTACTCCGGTTTCTGATTTTGCGTCTGCAGTTAGAGGTACCCGATGCAGCAGTATTACGGTTCCTTTTTTAGATGTTTCGACAGGAAATCCTACTTCTTGGAGCTGGTCTTTTCCGGGAGGTACGCCGGCTAGTTCTACAATAAAAAATCCGATAGTAACTTATAACACACCTGGTTCTTATGCAGTAACACTTTCTACTACAAATGCAAACGGAACAGGAACGACGCTTGCTAAAAGTAATTTTATAACAGTTGTAAATCCTGACAAAGTATCTTACACAGAGGGTTTTGAAAATTCTTTTCCTCCTGCAGAATGGGAAATTATTAATCCGGACAACAAATTAACATGGGAAAAACGAGTTGGCGTTGGGCACAATTCTTCGTCATGTATGGTAATGAATAATGCAGATAACGCTAAAGTTGGTGAAACAGACGAAATTATTCTAAAACCTGCTGATTTATCTGTTGGTATAACCGATTTTTCGTTTGATGTTGCTTATGCCAAATTTGATGCCGCAAGTCCTGACGTTCTTGAAATTCTGGCTTCAAAAGATTGTGGCCTTACATGGGAAAGTGTTTATTTAAAAACACACACTGAATTGGAAACATTTGTAAGTACAGATCCAAATAATTGGATTCCAACTTCAGATTCACATTGGAGAACCGAAAGAGTGATATTGTCAAAGTATAAAGGACAATCGAATGTTTTATTTAAGTTTAAAAATACTTCCGGATATGGTTCACGAATATGGATTGATAATTTGAAATTTACTTTTGATAGTAAAGCAACGCCATTTTCAGAATTTGTAGTAGAAAATGAAAGATTGTGCAGTGATTTGCCAATTTCATTTAAAGATAATTCAACCGGAGAACCTACTTCATGGTCATGGTCATTTCCGGGCGGTACACCTGCGAACTCTACTAGCAAAACGCCTACAGTGATTTATGATAGCCCGGGAACTTATAATGTGACTTTAACCGCTTCTAATGCTTACGGAACAGGATCAGTTATGTCAAAAACTGGTGTCGTTGTTGTAAAAGGTAAAAATAGTGTTCCGTTTTTAGAAAATTTCGAAGCAAGTTTTCCTATTCAGGATTGGGAGATTATTAATCTTGACAAAGATGCTATAACATGGGAAAAACGCTCTGATGCCGGTAAAGGTGATTTGTCTTGTCTGGTTATTAATAATGCTGATAATCCTACCGGTAAGATAGATGAACTGATTTTGAAAGCAATGGATTTTTCTACTTCAACAACTCCGTTTTTATATTTTGATCTTGCTTATACACAGTATTTAAATGCACTTGATCCAACTCCGGCTCCAGATCATATAGACATAGAGGTGTCATCAGATTGTGGTGTTACCTGGACAAATGTGTATTCTAAAAATCAAATACAGTTACAAACCGTTTCGCCGGCAATTCAGGATGATCCGGCAACAACAGGAGCGAATGAAACTAACGATTGGATTCCGACCAAAGATTCTGATTGGAGAGCAGAAAAAATTGATTTAAGTATTGTAAAAAATCAGAAAAATGTTTTGCTTAAAATAAAAAACACTTCGGGATATGGAACCAGAATTTGGTTTGATAATTTAAAAATTGACAATGGACCAAATTTAGCGGTAGCAAAACCTAAAAAAGGATTAAATAATTTAGCGGGAGTTAAAGTGTATCCAAATCCATCCAGTAATGTGTTCTATTTGAATACACCATCTTCTACAGATGATTATACGGTTACGGTTCATAGTGTAGAAGGAAAATTGATTTATACCGAGACTTTCTCAGGAGGAAATGATAGTGATAAAGCTATTAATTTATCAGGAAAAGCAAAAGGTGTCTATTTTCTTAATGTGACTTCTTCGACTAAGAAGACTTATGTTCAGAAAATAATAAAGGAGTAGTTTTTTAAGTTTGTAGAAAAGAGACTGTGTCTATTAAAGATACAGTCTCTTTTTGTATATAAAATTTTGATTTAATGTTTGATAAGAAAATCAGATTGGAGAGTAATTGTTCTAATTTGGAAGCATTTATTTTTTGATTTAATAATAAAACAATTCGTGAATTGGTGGCAAATAAAACTTAAACAATATCAATAACAATTTTTCCAACAGAAGAACCATCGTTTACGGCTTTATGCGCTTCCAGAGCATTTTCTAAAGTGAATTTTCTAGGATCTAAAATGGGTTTTAGTTTTCCTTCTTCAATTAGTTTTGTAGTTTCTTTAAGGATATCACCATGATGTTTTCTTCCTTCACCACTAATCATTGGGTGCAAAACAAAAATACCATGAATACTGGCAGAACGAAGTGAACTTGTTGCTAAAGTATGTGTCCCGAAGGCGTAGCAACTGCTAATTTGCCCGTAATGACGGATTGCTTTTAATGAATCGTCAAAAGATTGACCTCCAACAGTATCATAAATAATATCAAATCCTTTACCATCAGTATATTTGTTGACATAATCTTCAACGGTTTCGGTTCTATAATCGATTGGAGTTGCTCCAAATGCTTTTACAATGTCTGCTTTTTGAGAAGAAACTGTTGCATAAACCTCGGCACCAAGATTTTTAGCAAGTTGAACAACCATATGGCCGACACCACCGGCTCCTGCATGAACAAGAACTTTATCTCCTTTTTTTACTTTGGCTCTGTCAATCAAACCTTCCCAAGCGGTAAGTAATACTAGCGGAATTGCAGCAGCTTCTTTCATGGTTAGGTTTTTTGGTTTTAGAGCTAATAAATCAGCATCAACAGCTGTATATTCGGCTAAAGTTCCTTGAAGACCAAGAACACCTCCGGCAAGTCCGTAAACTTCGTCGCCAACTTTAAATTCAGTCACGCTTTCGCCAATTTCTTCGATAACGCCGGCAAGATCAGTTCCTAAAATAGCCGGTAAAACCGGAGATGCATAAGGTGAAACTCCAATTCGGATTTTATTGTCGATCGGGTTAACGCCACTTGCGTGTATTTTTACTAAAACTTCCCCTTTTTTAGGACTTGGTTTTTCTGTTTCTGTAGTTACAAAATCAGATTCGTATGTGTTTGTAAAAAGTGCTTTCATGGTTTTTTATAATTAACTTGTTTTTACAAGATTTGTATTGTTTTGTGAACCTGAATTGGTGCAGCAACTAAAGTTTCGCTTTTGGCAATGAAATCAAGCAAATACGGTTGATTATTATGTATGTCAAAACCTGACTGATCTTTCCATTCTTCCCAAATAATGAAAACATTTTCGGCATTATGAAGATCGTAACGAACGCAAGCTGCTTCTTTTCTGGTTTCGTTAACCAAGTGGTTTAGCATATTTTTTACTTGTTCTATGTTTTCTTTTTTGCTTTTTAAAATTGCTGTAACTGAAATCATAATTATAAGGTTTTAAAGATTTGTTCTAAATGTTTGGTGTATTCTTTTTTAAAGATACCAATATTTTCTGCTGTGGCACCTTTTTCAACATCATGAAAATGGAATCCATCTAATTTTTCCATACCTACAAATTTATTCATTTTATGGAAACCAAACATAACTCCATCATCTACAGATGTTTCTTCGAAGAATTCTCCCGGAAGTGTAAAAGCAGTTGCAGGTGCATTCCAACTTGTGGTTAACATGTACTTACGTCCGTGTAAAAGTCCTCCGGTTCCGTAATTAATATCCGGATTTGTTCTGGTTCTTCCGTCGCTTCTGTAGATTCCTTTTTGATGTCCCGCAGTAAAAACGTCGTCGATATATTTTTTGAAACCATTTGGTAATTGAAACCACCAAACTGGTGTGTGATAAACGACTAAATCAGCCCAAACAAATTTTTCGACTTCCTGATTCAAGTCAATTTCGTGTTTTATGTCGGTTGTTTTAATTTCGAATTGCTTGCTGTTTGTTAAGTATTCTATTGTCCAATCGGTAATGGTTTGGTTGAATTGTCCGCCTGAATGCGCGAAATTTTGACTGCCGTTGATGATAAATATTTTCTTCATTTTACTTTTAATGTTCTGATGAATTTTTGATGTGTGAGGGATTGAGGCGGTATCCTTTTTTTGAGGAACGAAAAAAAAGATATAGCCGAAAGCCCGACCCGGAGGGACACACCCAAATTCTTATTATTTAATTTTTTGAGATTTTTTTTTGAAACACATAGAAGCATAGATTTTATGCCTGAAAAAGGAGATAAAAAGAAACTAGTTTCTTAACACATAGCTATGTGTGTTTAAACAAGTGAAACGCTTTATTAAGGTTCCTAAAATTTATGTTTCTATGTGTTTAGAATATTATTTTAATTTTGAAATAGCCTGATTAATAAAATCAAGTTCTGAAACTGATAAATCGAAATTCATTGTTTTTGCGTTTGAAATTGCTTGTTCAGCATTTCTTGCTCCGGCTAAAACTATTGTAATTCCTTTTTGTAAAGTGGTCCAGCGTAAAACTAATTGCGAGATTGAAATATGTTTTGCGTTTGCTAATGAACTTAATTCTTCGACTAAAGTTTTTACTTTTTGAAGGTCAAATTGACCGAAATAGCCATTTCTATGATCGTTTTCTTTTAATTTGCTGTCTGTAAAATATTTTCCGGTTAACAAACCTCTTTCCATCGGACTGTAAGCTATAATTCCGATATTTTCCTGAATCGTAAGCGGAACTAAATCTGTTTGAATCGCTTGATTCAACATACTAAAAGGAACCTGATTTGAGGCTAACTGAATTGTTTTTTGTGCTTCTTTAATTTGTTCTGCATTGTAGTTACTAACTCCGGCTGCTCTGATTTTTCCTTGTTGAATAAGGGTTTCCAAAGCTTCCATAGTTTCCTGAATTGGAGTAGTGGAGTCTGGCCAGTGAATTTGTAATAAGTCGATATAATCTGTTTGAAGACGTTTTAAACTGTCTTCGACTTCTTTGATAATATTTGCTTTTGAAGCGTATTTGTAAACCGGGATTTTCTTTCCGTTGTCTTCGGCATCAAAAAAGAATTCTCCTTTTTGGTTATTGCTTCCGTCCCAAACCAAACCAAATTTGGTTAACAATTGAACTTTTGATCTATTTTGTGATTTTAAAGCTTCGCCGATCATTTCTTCGCTTAAACCAAATCCGTAAAAAGGAGCGGTATCAATTGTGGTAACGCCATGATCGATTGAAGCGTGAATTGAAGCGATTGAATCTGCTTTTTCGTTTCCGCCCCACATGTTTCCGCCAATGGCAAATGCACCGTATGTAATAGTTGATAATTCAAGTTCAGTGTTACCTAATTTTCTATATTCCATAATGTTATATTTTAATACTTAAAATTTGTTTAGCAAAATTATACCATTTTTAAGAGTGTTAAGTTGTATATATTTGTGTTTTTTAGGTATATTTGCAACTTCAAATAATAATTAGCATTATGAAAAAAGAAAATTTATACGAACCTTTTACGGTTTCTTTTGAAACTCTGGATGAATATCCGGATGTTGGAGATCGTCATAATTTCTTTGAATTGGTTTATATTTTGGACGGAACGGGTTCGCAATGTATCAACAAAAATATTTTTGAATATGATGCGGGACATATGTTTTTATTAACGCCTGAGGATTGCCATAATTTTACGATTGAAACTAAAACGAAGTTTTTCTTTTTGAGATTTAATGATATTTATTTGAAAAACTCGAGTTTGCAAAATGAGAATATTCAGCGTTTAGAGTATATTCTACAAAATGCAAATCATCAGCCGGGTTGTATTTTGAAGAATGAAGCTGATAAATGTCTGGTAAAAGTAATGGTTGAAGCTATTATTCGCGAACATCAGGATAAGGATGTTTATAATAAGGAATTGATTCAGCAATTGGTAAATACGCTGATTATTATTGTAGCAAGAAATATTGCGAAGTATTTGCCGGAGCAGGTAAATATTGGTTGTGAGGCAAAAGCAATGGATATTTTGCAATATATTCAGACTAATATTTATTATCCGGAGAAGATTAAAGCAGAATCACTTAGTGATTATTTTGGGATTTCGAATACTTATTTAGGGCGTTATTTTAAGAAACATGCCAACGAAACGATGCAGCAATATATCAGTAATTATAAAACGAAACTGATTGAACATCGTTTGCAATTTAGCGATAAGCGAATCAACGAAATTGCGTATGAATTTGGTTTTACTGATGAAAGTCACTTTAATAAATTCTTCAAGAAGCAAAGAGGGAATAGTCCTTCGGAGTTTCGAAAAACGATTCGTATTAGTGCTTGATAATTGGAACGCGGATGACGCGGATTTAAACGGATTTTATTTTTTGCCACAGATTTAAAGGATTAAAAATGATTTTTAATCTGTGTTAATCTGTGTAATCAGTGGCAGAAAAAAATTAAATAATCTTCTTTATAACTCTTAGTTTGTGAGTGTGTTTGTTCAATTCTGGATTATAAATTCCTAAGTGGTCTAAACGGTCAATGCGCACTTTTCCGCTTGCGTGAATGATATAATTATTCTCCATAATGATTCCGACGTGAATAATGTTTCCTTCGTCGTTGTCAAAAAAGGCTAAATCTCCGGGTTCACTTTCTTCAATAAAACTCAATGGTTCTCCGTCAAGTGCTTGTTGTGAGGCATCACGATGAATTTTGTAACCGTTTAGTTTGTAAACCATTTGGGTAAAACCCGAACAATCGATTCCGAAAGGTGTTTTTCCACCCCAAAGATACGGAGCGTTCAAATACATAAATGCGGTATTAATTAAGGCGCTTTTAGGTTTTATTCCACTGGTTTTTGTGCCTTCGAAATCAAAATTTGATGTGTTGATTTCGCTATTATTTAAAAATGATAAAGAGGCACCAAGCGGTATTGGGAGTAATAAATTATCTGGTGCACTGATATAATCAATCAAATCTGCATTAAGAATAATGGCTTCATTGCTTAACTGATTATAGTTTGCTTCAGAAATTACCTGATATTGTTTCGAATCTACCCAGCCTTCATAATCATCAAACTGAATTTTTATTCGAGCCCATTGATTTTGGCGTTCTAAAATTTCGATGTGTTCGCCAAACAAAAGTTGTGTAACGATTTCACTTCGGTCACTTGGCTCAGATCGAACGGGTACTATGGCGAGATTACAGATTCCGAACATTTAGGGTAATTTATAAGTTGAAAATTAGGAGTTATTTGAAATTAATAACTCCTAATCTAAATATTAATTTAAGCTCTTTCGATAACAATTGCAGATGCACCACCACCACCATTGCAAATTGCAGCAGCTCCGGTTTTAGCATTGTTTTGTTCCAGAACATTTAGCAAAGTTACGATGATTCTTGCTCCCGAACATCCTAGTGGGTGTCCTAAAGAAACTGCTCCGCCATTTACGTTTACTTTATCGTTATCCAGACCAAGAATTTGTGAATTGGCTAAACCAACAACTGCAAATGCTTCGTTGAATTCGAAATAATCTACGTCTCCAATTGCAATTCCTGCTTTGTTTAAAGCTTTTGGTAATGCTTTTGCCGGACTTGTTGTAAACCATTTTGGTTCTTGCGCAGCATCAGCATAACTTTTTATGTAGGCTAGGGGTTTTAATCCTAATGCGATTGCTTTTTCTTCAGACATTAAAACTAATGCTGCAGCTCCGTCATTAATAGTTGATGCGTTTGCAGCAGTAACTGTTCCGTCTTTGGTAAAAACAGGACTTAGTGAAGGGATTTTATCCAGTTTTACGTTGGTGTATTCTTCGTCTTTAGAAACGATGATTGGTTCACCACGTCTTTGTGGAACTTCAACAGGAACAATTTCGCTGTTAAATTTTCCTGCATCCCATGCTTTTGCGCTTCTTTCATAAGATTGAATAGCAAAATTATCTTGTTCTTCACGGCTGATTTTGTATTCAGATGCACATAAATCAGCGCAAACTCCCATTGCGTTGTTATCGTAAGCATCTGTCAAACCATCTTTTTGCATTCCGTCAAGCATTGTTGCAGGACCAAATTTGTTTCCGTTACGCATTTGCACGTAGTGCGGAATCAAGCTCATGTTTTCCATTCCCCCGGCAACGACAATTTCAGCGTCACCACAAGCGATTGCTTGGGCAGCAAACATCACAGCTTTCATTCCGGAAGCACAAACTTTGTTTACGGTTGTAGCAATAACTTCGTCAGACAAGCCTGCAAAAAGCGCAGCCTGACGCGCTGGCGCTTGTCCAACTCCGGCTTGTACTACATTACCCATAAATACTTCATCAACTAATTTTGGGTCAAGGTTAATTTTTTGAAGTGCTCCTTTTATAGCGGCAGCACCTAATTTTGGTGCGGGTACGGTAGATAAACCTCCCATGAAACTTCCGATAGGTGTTCTAACGGCAGAAACGATAACAACTCTTTTGTTCATTTTCTGTTAATATTAGTTAATCAAGCAAATTTACTCTTTATTTAAATAAATTCAAATTTTGTGTCAATTCGATTGAATTTTAAATTTAATATCAATTTTTTGTTAATTCTATCTATTTGATTGTTAAGTTGTTTAAAAAAAAGATTGAAAAAAGATTAAAAAAAGCGCAGAAATAGTTGTGAGATATGAAATGTTGTCTTACATTTGCAACCGCAAAATAGAACACGTTTCTTGAGCTTGGAGAGGTGCCAGAGCGGTAATGGAGCAGATTGCTAATCTGTCGACGGGTAACCGTCGCCAGGGTTCGAGTCCCTGTCTCTCCGCTTAATTTTTGCCTTCGGGGTGTAGCGTAGCCCGGTTATCGCGCCTGCTTTGGGAGCAGGAGGCCGCAGGTTCGAATCCTGCCACCCCGACTAAAACTTTGCCATAAAGTTTAAAAACAAATGGACGCATAGCTCAGCTGGATAGAGCACCTGCCTTCTAAGCAGGCGGTCGAAGGTTCGAATCCTTCTGCGTTCACAACAAAAGCCACTCAAATCGAGTGGCTTTTTTGTTTTGTATTGGTTTTTTAGTAGCGTAGCTCAGCTGGATAGAGCATCCCGATTTTTAATCGGGACGGTCGAAGGTTCGAATCTTTCTGCGTTCACAACAAAAGCTACTCAAATCGAGTGGCTTTTTTGTTTTGTATTGGTTTTTTAGTAGCGTAGCTCAGTTGGATAGAGCATCCCGATTTTCAATCGGGACGGTCGAAGGTTCGAATCCTTCTGCGTTCACAACAAAAGCCGCTCAAATCGAGTGGCTTTTTTGTTTTGTACAAAATTTTTACATCAAATGAATTTTTTCTATATTTTATACTCAGAATCTTTAGATCAATATTATATAGGTCATACATCTGAACCTTTACAAGAAAGATTACGTAAACATCTATCAAATCATTCTGGATTTACAGGAAAAGCAAAAGATTGGGTTGTGATTTATTTCGAAGATTTTGAAACCAAATCATTGGCGTATAAACGTGAATTGGAAATAAAGAAATGGAAAAGTAGAATACGAGTTGAAAAGTTAATAAATGAATTGAAGAAATAACTCAGTTGGATAGAGCATCCCGATTTTCAATCGGGACGGTCGAAGGTTCGAATTCTGGATCAATCCCAAAACCTGTGGAGTAGTAAAAATTTAAGCATAAATACTTAGTTAGCGTACAAAAAGGAAAAATTATACATTTCTTACGCATCTGAAATTCTATCATATTTCAATTATAGCCCGCGGTTTTAACCGTGGGATACATTCGTGATAATTGTATTGCGCTCCAACGGTTGAAACCGTTGGCAATGTTTTTATAACTACTTAAGACAAAACTAACGATTATATCATTTTGTACTATTAATCCTATTTTTTTGTTTAAATTTGAAATTCTTCTATAGAGTTTTTAAATATGATAGTACGATTATTTCCCTTATTCTTTCTTGTTCTTTCTTTTAACATTCATTCTCAGTCTTCAACAAAAGAATTGATTGATACTTTAAATAGTATTGACGATTATCAGAAAAAAGTAGAACTGTGCAGTAAAATTGCGTTAAGGCTTCAAAATTCTGATTGGGACAGAGCTATAAAATACATAGAATTAGCTGAAGCTGAAGCAAAAAAAATACCGGAATCAGAAATTACTTTGGCAAATGTTTATGTCACGGCAGGTAAAATGTATGTTTCAAAAGAGGTTTTAGATATTGCGCTGCAATATTATTTAAAAGCACATGATATTTACAAAAACAACGATAATATTGAAGAAGTAAGTAAACTAGAAAACAATCTTGCCATTATTTATGCAAATGCAAATAATAAAGAAAAAGCATTAGAATATTTCTTAAATGTATATCACTATCAAAAGTCTAAAAATGATCCTGTTAAGCTTGTAAAAATCTTAAACAATATAGGAACGATATATCTAAATAAAAATTTGGATTCTTCTTTGCATTACTATCAAAAGGCTTATTTGATAAATAAAACCATAAAAGATAATGCTTTAAAAGTATATGTATGTACAAATCTGGCGCGTACTTATTCCTTAAAAAATGATAATACAAAAGCAGATTATTATTTTGATGAAGCTTTTTTTCTAATAAATAAACATATTGATAATTCAATAAAAGCTTTTGTCTATGAATCTTTTTCTGAATATAAACTCAAAGAAAAAAAGTATGATACAGTAATTGTAAATGCAAAGATGGCATTAGAATTACACAAAGAAAATGTATATACTTCGTCAGGTTTAAAGCTGAACAAAATACTTTATCAGGTATATATAAATAAAAAAGATTATAAAAATGCGGCATATTATTTTCAGAAATATAACGCAATCAAAGACAGTATAAATGTCGAACAAAAAGCAGTAAACATAGAAAGAATAAAGCTCGAACAGGATTATAAAGCCCGAACTCAAATAAAAACAATTATTGAAGAAAAGAAACGATTTAAGTATTATGTAATCGGATTGATATTACTTGTAGGCATATTGATTTTAATTATTTTACTAATAAAATACCGGAATAAGGATATTGAAAATCAACTAAAAAAAGAAAAATTAAAAATAAAGATGCAAGTGCTAAAGCAAAGCCTGGATGCTAAAAATAAGGTTCTCATAGGAAAGGCAATGTCAGAAATACACCGTACTGATACGATTAATGAAATATTGACTGATCTTAAAAAGATAAAACTCAAAGCGATTAATAAAGAAATGCAACAAACTATTGATATAGTTTTAAAGCGTTTGGAAAAAAATTTGAATACAGATATCTGGAAAGAATTTGAAATAAGTTTTGAACAGGTTCATACCTCTTTTTTTGACAAATTAACAATCGATTATCCATCTCTTACTCCAAAAGACCGTAGATTATGTGCGCTGCTATATCTGGATCTAACTACAAAAGAAATTTCTCAAATTACGGGACAATCTTTTAAAACTATTGAAAATGCCCGAACCAGACTTCGTAAAAAGCTTGATTTGACTAATGAAAAAGTAAATCTGTCTACTTATCTAAATACATTTTAACCTGATTAAATACAATAAAATAAACCGAACTAATGATCTGATTTAGTTCGGTTTATTTTTTTTTTTGAGTGTTTTTTGGGTGATACTTTTTTACCTGAGAGTGTTTTTGTAATAGTCCTTTTTTTCGAAAACATAAATGTCCATTCTACATTTACGAAACCGCTATAAATTAAGACACTACTATATGGTTTTTGCTATGAACCATTATAAGTCTATTAATTCTTTAACCAATCGGATTATACTATTAATTTTTAAACTTAAAAGAAATGAAACAGATTTACTTTAAAACCAAGTATTTGTTTGTTTTGTTAAGTTTCTTTGTCTGTTCCACAGGAATGGCTCAGTCACCTTTTCAAAACACAAAAAAAGGTAATGCAAAAGCGACAGTAGAAACGTCGATTGCAAGTCAGACAAAAGACGAGGTTGCTAAAAAAACAGCTGATCAAAATTCTACTAAGGATAATGCGACTAACGATCTCCTGAATCAAAAAGAAAGCATAAAAGGCACTGAGCTTTCTGCAGAAGAAAGCGAATCAGTGATAAAACTAGAGCAACAAAGCCAAAAATTATTTGGACAAAAAATGACGAATACGATCGAGAAAACAAACGTGAAAGATTCTGTTAGTACAAAAGTTAGATCATTTGCTAAATCTTCAAATTTAACTGCGAAAAATATATTTGAAGTTAAAAAAGGAGATTTTGATTTAGCTGCATCTGATAAAATGCAATTAAAATCAATTTCTGATAGTCATGGCAGAACACTTGCAACATATCAGCAATTGCACAATTCTATTCCTGTTGAAGGTGCAATTTATAAGGTTAGAGAAAATAAAACTAAGATTGACGCATTTGGTTATTCGGCTAAAAAAATGCCTGCAAACAACAATTATAAAATAAATGCTGCTACAGCTTTAGAAAATGCACTTAAAACGGTAAATGCCAAACAATACATTTGGGAAAGCAAAAAATTAGGTTCTTTAGTTAATAAAAATATAAGCACAAAACCTAAAGGTGAATTGGTGTATGTTGGACCCGATTTTTCTTCTGAATTAAAGGAGTATCACTTGGCATGGAAATTTGATATTTATGCAACTAATCCGCAATCGAGTCAGACCATCTATGTAGATGCAAATTCCGGGAAAACAATTTTAAACATCGATCTAAATCGAGATGTTAACCTTCCGGGTCAAAGCCAGGGGAAAGGGAAGTCACGATATGCCGGAGAAGTAACTTTTAATACAAAACAGTATTTTGATGGTTACAGACTAGAGGCATTACAAGGAAAATATAAAGTTCCTATGTTTACTTTAAATATGAATCACGCAGATTATGCTTCGGATGAAGTAATCACGGATTATATTGATGAAGATAATATTTGGAGTGAATTGTATAATAAAAACCATGATGAGGTTGCTATAGACATTCATTGGGGGATGCAAAAAACGATAGACTATTATGCAGAAAAATTTAATCGAAATAGTGTCGATAACAAAGGAATGGAAATTATTGGTCTTGCACATCTAGGCAATAAGGTTGATAATGCTTCATGGACTGGTGGTTGGGCTCAATTTGGAGACGGTAACAACAATTCACCTTTTGTTGGTTTGGGCATTACAGCACATGAATTAACACACGCTGTAACACAATTTTCTGCGGGGTTAATCTATCGTGGAGAATCAGGTGCTATGAATGAATCTTTCAGTGATATCTTCGGTATATCTGTTGAATTTTATGTTGGAAAAGAGACCAAAGAAAATATTTGGATGCTGGGTAATGAAATGTACCAACATGGAAGTATGCGAAATATGTCTAATCCGAAGGCTCAAGGTCAGCCGGACACCTACGGAGGAAAAAACTGGGCAAATCCATTAAACACGGCTTACGACAATGGAGGAGTACACATTAACAGTGGGATCACAAATTATTGGTTTTACCTTTTAAGTGAAGGTGGTCAAGGTACAAATGACCTCAATAACAGTTACAATGTTAAAGCAATTGGTCTTGCTAAAGCAGAGAAAATTGCCTATATCACGCTAACCGAGTATTTATCTCCTTCTTCAAACTTTAGCAATATGCGCCAGGCAACTTTAATGGTTGTAGAAGATTTATACGGATTAGGTTCTGAAGAATACAAACAAGTTACAAATGCATGGTACGCTATCGGTATCGGAGCTGCTTTTGCAGATAAGCAAATAACAATTGTTTCAGTTGAAAAACCTTCTGCTATTTGTGGTTCTTTAAAAGGAGACGAACCTTTTTATGTTAAAATTAAAAATACAGGATCTACTGTAATTAAGGCAAATGAGAGTTTAAATTATAAACTAAGATTAATGACACCTGGTTTTGGTGCCAAGTTGAATACTATTTACACCAACAATGGTACTATTAATTTCACTAAAGATTTGGCGTCAGGCGAAGAAACAATTATAAAAATTCAAGACAAACTTCCTTATACAGCAAGTGTAAATATTTTAAATTATGTAGAAGTTAAACTTGATTTTAAACCTATTCAGGAATTTGGTACAAAAGATGGAGTTTCTTTTGTTTCTAGTTTTGTAGTTCCTTTTGCGCCAAAAGATTTTGATCTTAAAGTCATGGAATTAAATCTTCCGGAGTATTCCGGCGGAATATTGTCTGCAAATCATCCATTAGCGATTACTATTTATAATTTAGGCTGCCAGGACATACAGGCCGGATCTCAGTTAAAAGTAGGATATCAAAATACGATTCCCGGAAGCGAAACGGTCTGGAAAGAGATTATACTAGTCAATGTTTTTAAAATGAACTCAGAAATGACAATTCCTTTTGATAGCAGTATTGATTTATCTGTAGCCGGCGTGCACACGTATGAAGCTTTTGTATCCTACAGCCAAGATCCTGTCACAGCTAATAACAATGCAATAAATGCTGTTTACAGTGGTATTGTAACTCAATTTCCATATCAACAGGATTTTGATGGAACACCCGGAGGATGGTACTCAAAATCAATACTTACAAATCAAAAATTTGTATGGCAGAAAAACGTCAATTCATTTAGGGATACCAAATCGAAATATTGGTGGGGTACTGTAAACACAGCTAATTCTACTGAAAGAATGGCTCTAAATGCTGATTTTACATTAGAATCGCCAATATTTGATTTTACAAATATTACCTCTCCATATGTGGAGTTTGATATGAATTATTATTTTGATAAAGGTTATGATGGTTTAATCATTGAATATTCTGAAGATAAAGGACAAAATTGGAAAAAAGTTATGGCAGTGGATTATTCTGAAACTTTACATCACAATAATTTAGTATCAGGCCCCTGGTTTACCGGAATGGATCCTAATTATAATAAAGAACCGTTTAAAATGCGTTTAAATGAACTTGCAGGTAAAAAAGCAGCTATTCGTTTTCGAGTAAAAACGGATAATCGTTACGATGGCTTTTTAGGGGCTTTTATAGACAATGTTCTGGTAAGTGATGCACCTTATGATTTAGAAGTTATAGCAGCAAAAGTAGACGCTGGTACATGTACAATTAACAATAATAATGTAACATTAAGTGCTAAAATCATTAATAATTTCCCAACAACTGGTGAACAGGTTAATGTTGCAGTTAAAATTCTTGATGGTGCAAAAAATGAAGTTTTTTCAAAAAATGAAAAAGCAGTATTAGCGTTTACTAAATTTAGAGATACTATAAGCTATTCTATCCCAAATATTGATTTAAAAACCATTGGTGAGAATACAATTATGATTTCTGTTTTTCCTGAAGATGTGACTAAGGATGTTAAACCACAAAACAATTCCTTTACAGTTCATTATAATAATTGGAATAATGAAGACATGAAAGCAGCTGTACTTCCGTATCTAATGGATTTTGAAGATGTGACCAAATATAAAGGATGGAGAACTTCTGAAAACAAAAATAGTGGCGGGTGGAAACATGGATTAAGTACTGATTTAGATTCTCCAGGATGGCGCATAAAAGATCACACACATTTTATGGCAAGTAACGATGATAAATGTAATTGTGACTCTTCAAATGATATGTTAATCTCTCCTGTATTTGATTTGAGTAAATATAAAGAGGCACATTTAACATTTGATGGTTTTGGAGATGGTTCGGGGCTTTCAGATGGATACGTAAAAGTAAGTACAGATGGTGGTGAAACCTGGAAAACAATATTTCAAATGCCATATATCAATAATTGGATTGAATATCATGTAGATTTAAGCCCGTATGCAGGAAAATCTTGTGTTCTTGTGGCATTTCAACATAATGATAATGGATTATTTGCCAGTGGTTTTGCAGTAGATAATATTCAGATTAAAGATACAGCCGATTATTTGAAGCTGTCTAATTTAAGTGTAGCAGAAAATGTCTATGAAGATGCACCTTCTCACGAATTTTTTATAAGTGCAAAGAATTTATCTTATAATACAATTAATAAAGCTACGATTGAATATCAAATTACCCAAAATGGTAAAGCCGTAGGGGAACCAATTGCGTTGGAAAGAAATAGTCAAATTTTTCAATATCAGACTATTGTTTATAAAATAGACGGTATTCCACAATTAGCGGCAGGAAATTATCAAATTAATGTAAAAATAATTATAGACGGACAGCCAAAAGAATTGGCAGAAACTCTTACAGGAGCTTTTGAGGTTATTGCAAAAGCACCGAATTTAGATATTGAAACTTTTTCAAATGTACCTGAGGGTTCACTATTTGGATCAAATGGATTTGCTTCAAATCAAAGTGATGAAAATTATCCGTGGAAAGTGGTTGTTAAACCTGATAATGTAAATCTAAGTCTCCCAAAGACAGATCATACAGGAGATACTTCTGCAACGATGCTTTACAGTCAACTTGAAGGTTACGCCATGTATGGAGAATTAATATCTCCACTATATAAATTATCTGAAAATGTAACCGCTTTAGAGTTTTATTATGCATTACAAAGTAATTTCAACGATGCTTTTATTGTAGATATTAAAACTACAGGAGGTGAATGGAATGAAGTATGGAGCAGCTATAAACAAGGAAATTATGCAGACACCGAATGGCAAAAAGGAGTAGTGAATTTAAATAAATATACAGGAAAATCTGTAATGTTGCGATTTAGACATGCTAAAGCAGGTGGATATTCTTATATGGTTTTAGATGATTTAAAGGTAATTAGTGATCCCGTTTTAGATGTATCAGTACAAATATTGTCGCCAAAAGATATATGTGGCGGATCTGAATTTAAAGTGAAGCTGACTAATGAGGGACAAATTGCAATTCAAGAAAAGGCTATTCAATTAGATTTAGAATATGGCAACACACTTGAAACTATTTCAGAAACCATTGAAGCTGGAATTCCCATTGGTGGAAGCATAGAATATGTTTTCAAAAAACAACTTAAATTGGATGCAAGCGGTGATTCTCATGTATTTAATGTTATTGCAAAATTGGAAAATGATGTAATTCAACAAAACAACAAAATAAAAAACTATATATATCAAGGATCATCATCAGAGTTTAAAATATTTGACAGTCCAATAATTCATGGATATGCAGGCAAAAGTTTGTACGTTGATGCTCAAACTAATTTTAGTACTAAGAAGTTAGAGGTCGCTTCATACAAATGGAATACAGGCGATACTTCTAATGCTATTGAAATAAATAAAGCAGGAGATTATTCAGTAACAATAGTGATGAAAAACGGATGTACACTTACAGAAAAGATAACTGCGGCCTTTGATATTTTTGAATCTGATTTAGTAAGTGGAGCTGTTTGTGGTCCTGAAGTTGTTTTAAATCCTGGTAACTATAAATCTTACGAATGGTTTGATGGCTCAACGGAACCAACTTATGTTACAAAGGAAAGTGGAAAGTATTTTGTAACGGTTTATAATGAAAATGGAATTGGTAAAACTTTTAGTACTACTATTTCAATCCTTGAGAACAAAATTGTACCTGAAATTCAGGTTGTTGATAATAAAAAACTAACAGCTTCAGCAGAGGCAGCTTCGTATCAATGGTTTTTAAACGATAGACCTATACCAAATGCAACTGAAAAATCTATAATCACAATTTGGGAAGGAAATTATAGTCTTCAAGTAACTAATACTAATGGATGTAATAGTATTTCGGCCCCATTTGATTCAAAAGGTATGCTTCTGGGGAAAATAACAAACTCTTTCAGAGTGTTCCCAAACCCAGCCGTTGATCATGTAAATATCTTTTTAGCAGACAAAATTAAAGGAGAGGTGCAAATCAAAATTTATGCAATGGATGGTAATGCAGTATGGAGTAAAACGTATGCAAGTATGCCATCGAATATAAATGTAAGCGGATTAAGTCCTGGAGTTTATATTTTAGAATGCAGTGTAAAAGAGGAGAAATATACAGCTAAGATTATTAAGAAATAACAAAATTACAGATAGAAATAGGGTAGCTTTCATTTTTTGAGAGCTACCATTCTTAAAACAAATAAATGCTATGAAAAAATCGATGCTAATTTTGTGTACACTATTTTTAAGTGTGACTGTTATAGCTCAAACACAAAAAGTAAAATTAGGAGTAAAAGCCGGTTTAAATTTATCGAGCCTTACTTTTGATGAAAGTGAATTGAATTCGTCAACCAAAGCGGGATTTACGACTGGTCTTATGGTCGAAATTCCTTTAGCGAAAAACTTTTCGCTTCAACCGGAATTGTTGTACAGTCAACAAGGAACAAAAACTTCCTTTTCTGATATAGATGTAACAAATTCTAACTTTAGAAGTACTATTAAATTAAACTACCTGAACATTCCCATAATGCTAAAATATTATGTAATAGAAGGATTAAGTGTGCAAGTCGGGCCTCAACTAGGAATACTTTTAAAAGCTAATAATAAGTATCAGGATAATTTTTTAGGGTATGAAAATCAGGATAGTTTTGATTTAAAAGATTATTCAACGGGCGTAGATACTTCTGTGAATCTTGGATTGGGTTATCAACTTAAAAATAAATTTTATACAGACTTAAGATATAATATTTCTTATTCTAATGTTTTTAAAGAAGGAGATGCAAATCATTTCATTAATAAGGATATGAAGAATAGGGTTTTTCAAATAACGATTGGTTGTTTTTTTTATTAGTTACTTAGTAGGATTTTATTCTAAAAACAAAGGTTGTGTAGACTATAAAATTTAATTTTATAAGCATAATTAATTTAGAATAAAAAAAGGAAAGTGAAGCCATTTTAAACCTCATATTGAGGTGGCTTCGCTTTTTATCGGACTAAAAAAATGGTATTTTTTAATTGCTTCATTTAAAAGTATATTTTGCTTTAAGATTGACTTTAATTGTTATTTATTAATATGTAATGTATTGAAATAATGTGTTTTAATTTTTTTTTGGTTAAATTTGATATAACAATTTCTAGCAATACCTGTTATGGAAAAATTAAAACGCCCGGTTTATCTAAAAGCTGGTACTGATGATTTTTTTAAAAAGATGCGCACAGAAGTGAATGAAACCATTTTACAAAACTCATCCTTGTATCAATTCAATATTATTAAGTCTCTGGGGCTGGTAATTCTTTTCTTTTTATTTTACACTTGTATTTTGTTGTTCGGAAACAGTACGCCTTTATTGTTTCTCTTTTATATTTTGTGCGGTATTACTATGATTGTACTTTTTATAAATGCCTTTCATGATGCGGCTCATGGAGCACTTTTTAAAAAATCAGAACATAACGAGTGGTTTATGTACATACTGGAACTTTTTGGTGGCAATCATTGGCTTTGGACACGCAGACATATTAATCTTCATCACGCTTATCCAAACGTTCCGGATTGGGATATAGATATAAAACAGAGTGATATTATCAGGATTTTTCCAAATAGCCCATTGTTTGATTATCATAAATATCAGCATATTTATATGTGGCTTATTTATCCGTTTTATAGTTTGAATTGGATTTACATCAGAGACTTCAATGACTTTTTTGGAAAGAAAGACAATTATATAAAAAAAGTAATAGATAAAATTCCGACAAATGAAATCTATAAAATGTTTGCTGCAAAAGTGATCAATCTTTTTTATTTGCTTTTTATCCCGATGATGTTGCTTCATCAACCTTGGTATATAGTTCTAGTAGGTTGGTTTGCTATGCACTTATGCGGAAGTATGCTTGGAGTTGTAGCTCTCGTATCGACTCATGTAGATGAAGATGCTCATTTTCCGGGAACGGACGAAGAGGGAAATCTTTCGGCAACATGGGCAATGCATCAAATGATTGTGACTAAAGATTTTAGTACAGACAGTAAATTGGCTAATTTTTTATACGGAGGTTTTACGCATCATGTGGCGCATCATCTTTTTCCGGGAGTTGGGCATACCTATTATCCTTATATCACGCCAATAATAAAACGTTATGCCGGAGAATATGATCTTCCTTATACTTCATATCCTTTTTATCATGCCGTACGTTCGCACTTCAGGATGTTAAAAAACAAAGGTGTGAAAGAAAATATTTTAATGACTGGAGAGATATAATCACTCGAAAACTTATATATTATCTAAATGTTCAAGACAAGTCTGAGATTTTAAATATTATAATTATATAAATGTGTTATTGTCTATTTTTACTTTACAATATTTTATGAATAAATTACCATAAAATGAAAAACTACTATTAGTTGCATTAGATTTTATTTGACTTTGAACTACAAAACCATTATTAATAAAAATCTCTTGCTTTACAAGAAACGGAGTACTCTGCTCTTTAAGTTTCTTTGTGAATCCAATTATGGCTAACTTTTGCTCTCGATTCAGACTAACAATAATTTCTTCAAAATAATCTTCTAGTTCTAAAAAAAACAAATTGCGTTCTTCTAATAATTTAATTTTTTCGTTGCTAAGTTTTAGCTTATCCAAATATAAATTTTCATCAGTTTCTATTTTTTTTGTTAGTTTTTCAATCTTATTAGTTTGAATTCTAAAACTGTTTTCACTTTGACTTAATTCTTCTACAATAATGTTATTCTTACTAGTTAAAAGTGTAATTTTCTTTTCTAATTTAATTTTTTCTGTTTGAGTTAATATTGCATTTTTGTCAAAATATACAATTATTTTTGGCTCAAGAATCTTATAATAGAAATCAGTCAGCACCCTTGACCCAGCTAATAATAAATAAGTAATACCTAAAACAGAAAAAGAAATACAGACGTTAATAATAAATTCATTCCAAAAAAGTTTCTTTTCAAAATATTTATTGATGTAATCAATTTTATTTTGCATTTTATATTCTTTATCAAAACTAAAAATGGAATACACTAGTATCCAGTTTCTAATTAGCCATACACCAACAAAAGTTCCGAAAAATGGATTTTTAATTTTGTTTTTATAATTGTTTAAAACAGATGAAAACGCTTCTAGCATATTTTTTTTTCAAACATACAAAAAAAGGGAATGTATTTTATAGAGTTAGTAAATGATTTAGGACTCATTTTGGGTTTATTTTTTTAATAATAATCTTTTTTAAAATTCAATTATAATTAGTTGTAATAGAAATTATATTTCTAATTATATTTACTACTTAGAATAAAAATTACTGCTTACAATAAACTTTTACAATGAAAATAAAAACAAACTCAATTTCATATTTTCAGTCTTTATTTTTTCTTGTCTTTTTTTTCTGTGTAATTTCTGCGAAAGCACAAAACAAAGCTTATGCAGAACCTGTAAAAAATCAAATTGATGATACCACTTTTGTAAATTTAAAAGACTACAGTCAGGACTTTATTTATGATATGAAGTATGCGACTGAAGATAATTTTTTGAAAGCAAAGGTTTATGATTGTGCCGAATGTATGTTGCGCTATAAAACAGTAAAAGCATTAATTGCGGCCAATAAGGAATTTATGAAACAAGGGTGTAAAATAAAACTGTTCGATTGTTATCGACCTTTGTCTATTCAGAAAAAAATGTGGGAAATTGTTTCGAACCCTGAGTATGTGGCAGATCCAAAAAAAGGCTCCATCCATAATAGAGGAGGAGCCGTAGATATTACTTTAGTGAATGCTAAAGGAGAAGAACTCGAAATGGGAACTTCTTTTGATTTTTTTGGGATTCAGGCAAGTCATAATTATAAAAAATTTCCAGTATCAGTACGATCAAACAGAAAGTATCTTAAGCGTGTAATGATACGAAATGGTTTTAATTCATTTGACTCTGAGTGGTGGCATTATAATTTAAAAACAGGTTTAAACGATAAAGTTTCCAATCAAAAATGGGATTGTAAGTAATTATTCAACACACCTGATGTTTTCCATAAAATAAGTATTGGGATGGAAAACTTTGCCATTTAATTCAGATGTTAATTCGCTTTTTACAATATAATCTTCAACATCTGTCAGGTATTTTATTCTCATAATAGAAACAGGAGATTTTTTTAGTTCTTCGAAATTATCTTTCATAAACATAAAAATTCCGGTTTGAATTCGATTGTCAAAACCTTTATCATCGCGCACAAGAGTTCCACAGTTTTCCTGGTCAATGTGAAGCAAAGTCACGATTTTACCATTTTCTAATTGTAAAAATACTTTTGAGTTTTTGTCAAAACAATTAGCTTTTATAAAGTCTTTGCTTTTTTGAATCAATTGTAGATTTAAGGTTGGTAAACCATCAGTCTGAGCCAATGAAAAGAAAACATAACTGATTTTTCCCCCAAAGTTTTTCTCGCTGATTAAATATTCGTTTGTTATTTTATAAGTACCAATTGAATCTGTTACATTGGTGCTGTATTCGCATGGTTTTTGGGCAAATGCAGTAAGGGTTAATAGAAAAAAAGTTAGTGTAATTAGTTGTTTCATTGTTAAGTTATTTTTCTGCAAATTAAAACTATTTTGTTATCATTTTTATCTGTTGTAAAAAAACAATACAAATTCCCTCCATTTTTTATTTTCCATTTTTTTCGAATATTTTCTACCGTGTCCGGAAAGTTTCGCGTAGTAAGGTTTGCCTGCTGATTTGCAAGTTCAGCTTTCATCTCATTTTTACTGTATGGAATGACTTTCTCTATTTCAAAAGTTCTTCCGGGAAAATTAATTAATTCGTTTGAAGTATATAAATGAGAATGTTTGTGCAATTTATTGATATCAAAAACGGCACTTACTTCATCAAAACCACCAGATTTCATAATGGCAGAATTGGGTTCATAAACATATTTTTGAGGTAAATGATAGGATGCAAAAACAGAATCATCGCCTAAAACAAATTCAAAAGTTTCTGTTTTCTCTTTTAAAATATTGGCGGTTTTGATTCTTATTTCGCCCGAATAATGATTGTGAATTTCAAAAAGCAATTCTTTTACTTCATTTTCAAGAGCAATAATATGAATGTTTTTAACGAATTTTAATTCTGATAAACCTGCGGAAATATCCAGTAAAGGGGCTGTTTTTATTAAAATAGAATCTGTTTTTTCAAAATAAAAATCTAAAGATTCAGGAACATTTGGCAAGCAATCTTTTAGCATAAAAACTTTGCCTTTTGCATCATTTCTGCGCGAAGGGTCAATATAAATCCAATCCCATTTTTGATTTGACTCTTTTAAAACATTTTCAGAATCATCAGCATAAAAACTGCAGTTCTCAACGCCTAATTGTTCAAAATTATGTTTTACAATTGCAGATAAATCTTCGTTTATTTCGCAATGTGCAATGTCTTTGAATTTTTTAGAAAAGTAATAATCATCAACACCAAAACCTCCGGTAAGATCAATTAGAGTTTCTCCTGAAATCAGAGAAGCTTTATAAGCCGCAGTTTTTTCGGATGAGGTTTGCTCAACCGAAATTTTACTCGGATAAATGATATTAGCAGCAGCAAACCAAGTTGGCAATTTTTCTTTTGCTTTCGATTTGGCTTCAATTTGATTTAAAATTAAAATCCAGTCTACTTCAGGAAACGGATTTTTCTGAAGTGCTAATTTTGTAATCGACGGACCACTATTTTGAGTTATAAAATCCTGAATATTTTGGCTTAAAACAGAAGTGTTCAATGTTTAAATTCTTTCGGTTAATACGGAGACAATTTTGTTGTCAGGAAAAAATTCTTTCAAAATTACTTTCAGCATTGTAAAAACAGGAATTGCGATAATCATTCCGACAATCCCAAAAGTAATTCCGCTGATTAAAGTAATTAGGAATATTTCTAACGGGTGCGAATTTACACTTTTTGACGAAATTATGGGTTGACTAATATTATTATCAATGGCCTGAACCAGTAAAAAGCCAATGATTACATATATAGTTGTAGGAAGAATTTCAGATCTGAAATCATTACCAATTAAACTAATCATTGTTAAAATTCCGGCTAATATAGTTCCGATAATTGGTCCTATGTAAGGAATAACATTAAGAATGGCACATAAAAAAGCAATAACGAAGGCATTTTTATTTCCAAAAATAATTAAAACAATAAAATAGAGAATAAATACAACCGTTAACTGAAGTAATAAACCAATGAAATAGCGTGTTAGGAAGTGATTTATTTTGGCAATCGAGTTTAATATTTTGTCTTCGTTGGTATCAGGAAGAATTTTTCTGGCGCTTACTTTAAAAGCGTTCTGATCTTTAATGAAGAAAAAGGTAATAAAAAATACAGATACCATTCCCATTCCCATATCGGCCATAAAACCAAAAATAGAATTTAGAAAAGCTGTAAAATAGCTAAAATCTAACATGGAAGTCACTTTTGGATTCTTTAAAACTTTATTAAAATCGACATGCTGAATATTGAAATAAGTTTCTACACCTTTTTCACTTTCAAGAAATTGCTGTTGTAAATGATTTGTATCTAATAAGGATAAATTATTGGCTTGCGAAATGATTAACGGGACAAATAATAAAATAAAACCAACGATAGCCAGTATAAAAATAATCAGGGTAGTTGTTGCAGCGAGAGAATTACCGAATTTTAATTTATTTTTCAAAAATTTAACTAACGGATTGGCGATAAGACATAGTATTAATGAAATGCATAGGTAAACAATTACAGTTTGTATTTGGTACAAAAAATACAGAACGGCGGCAATGATTAATATTGTTGCAATAGATCTTAAGATTCCGTTAGAAATTATTTTTGATGTTATCATGTTTCGATTTTAGGTTATAAATATAGGAAAAAGCTTTTAAAATTTTCATCGAAACAAAAAAAAGCGAGATGAATACATCTCGCTTTTAAGTTTGCTATTTTGATTTTCTTTTTAGATTCCAAAAGCAGCTCTTGGACCTCCAGAAAGGAATATTGCAGCCATTCTGCTTTTTTGACCATTAGAGAACATGTACATTGCGTTATCGTCAACATAATCCATGTAGTTCATTGTCATTTCTACAGGAGTTCCTGCACAAGTACTTAAGTGAGGGTAAGCTGGAACACCATAATTTGCATCATTGTGTGTTGGAGTATCAGATACTAAATCGCTTCCGCAAGTTGCATCTCCCCAAATGTGACGTAAATTCATCCAGTGTCCTACTTCGTGTGTAGCAGTTCTTCCTAAATTGTAAGGAGCAGCACCAGCACCAGATAAACCAAAATACTTAGAGTCAATTACAACTCCGTCAGTTGCAGAAGCACCTCCAGGAAATTGTGCGTATCCTAAAATTCCGCCACCAATAGTACAAGCCCAAAGGTTTAGTTTTGTTGTTGGCGAAGTTGGATTAAGACCACCTTTTGTTGATTTTTTCATGGTATCAGTTGTTCCCCATGAAGTTTTAGTAGTCGATTTTCTGATGATTTGATCCAATACAAATGTAATTCCTACATTGGCTTTAACACCAGCAAAAAGAGCAGGAACACTGTTGAAATCAGAGTTCAAAGCATTAAAATCTTTGTTCAATACATCGATTTGTGATTGAATTTGAGCATCCGAAATGTTTTCACTAGCAGTTCTGTATAATACATTTACTACAACCGGAATTTCGACTTTGCCATTTACAAGTCTACCTGTTAACATCTTTTTTTCTGTGAATGCTTCGATTTCATTCATTCTGATCGCTAACATTGGATCAGCTTTTAATTGTGCTTCTAATACTTCTTGTGTAGCACATCCACGATGAGCAATTGCACTTGTTTCTGAGCCAGTAGCCGCAGTTTGGTCGTTTTGGCAAGAAAACAGCACTAGTGCTGTGAATGCAGTAATAAGAACTTTTTTCATAATAATTTGGGTTTTTGTTATAAAAAATTAAATTTGGTTATTTATGTGGCAATTTTATAACAAAAAACATATTGCACCAAAATTTTTTTACTAAATTATTTAGGAGAATTTTACAAACCCTTGTATAATCTAGTTCCTACAAAAAAACAGATAAAAAAATTACGAAGTAAATTCGTACAACGCTATACTTGTGGCTTGTACAACATTCATACTTGAGTTTTTTCCGAACATATTTATGTGCACAATTTGGTTTGAAATTTTTAAAAGTTCATCAGAAATTCCATCAATTTCACTTCCTATTAAAAGTGCAATTTTTTGATTGTCAGGAATAACCACTTCCTTTAGCGGTTTACTATTACTTGCAATTTCCAAAGCAATAATTTCAAAGTTATTTTGAAGTAAGTAATCAACAAGCATGCTCGTTTCTTCGATTACGGTATGAGGCACGTGAAGATGTGTGCTTCGTGAAGTTTTATTTATTTTGCGGGGCGTGAGCGGAATATCTTTTCCCAGAAAGATAATGTTTTCAACCCCAAAAGCTTCAGCAATTCTAAAAAGAGAACCAATATTCTGTTGAAAATAAATGTGATCACAAACTAATGTTATCGGAAATGTTTTTCGTTCAAATTGATTTTCTTCGTGAGTAAGCTGCACTTTCTAATAGTTTAATTGGTAAAAATATAATTGAGAATGTTAGCCCCCATTTTTAAGGCTTTTTCTCTAACGGCTTGAGGATCATTATGTACTTCCGGATCTTCCCATCCGTCACCTAGATCACATTCATAAGTATATAACAATACAAGTTTATTGTCTACAAATATCCCAAAAGCCTGCGCTCGTTTTCCATCATGTTCGTGAATTTTTGGTAATCCGTTAGGAAAAGGAAAAGGTTTTTGGAAAATTGGATGATTTGCCGGAAGTTCGATTAAATTATTATTTGGGAATATTTTTTTTATTTCTTTTCGGATATACTGATCCATTCCGTAATTGTCATCAATATGAAGAAAACCTCCGCCATATAAATAATTTCTAAGATTACTTATATCAGAATCGCTAAAAACGACATTTCCATGTCCGGTCATGTGTACAAAAGGATATGAAAGCAAATCAGGATTGCTTGGCTCAACCGTAGACGGTTTTGCTTTTATTCTGGTATTAATATTGGCATTACAAAATTTAATCAAATTAGGTAATGATGTTGGGTTTGCATACCAATCGCCGCCGCCACTGTATTTTAACAAAGCAATTTCTTGCGAAAATACAGAAGTGGAAACCAATAAAAACAAATAGAATATTTTTTTCATGACATTTATATTTTTTGCCCTTGCGAGGAACGAAGCAGCCACATCTATTATATCTTTTTGATTCGCAGTTTTGCTTTTTGTTAGTGTGGTTGCTTCGTTCCTCACAATGACAATGCAAGTCTTAATTTTGAAGCGAAACTTTAATTAATTAGGTGTTTCATTAAAAAAGACAACACTATGACAAGCTACAACAGCAGCAGTTTCAGTTCGCAAGCGAGTATTTCCCAGTGTAACCGGCTGAAAGTTGTTTTCTAAAGCTAATACAATTTCTTTTTCTGAAAAATCTCCCTCCGGACCAATTAAAAGCGTTACGTTTTCATTTGGTTTCAAAACCTCTTTCAATGATTTTTTATCCGTTTCTTCACAATGTGCTATTAATTGTAAACCTTTATTATTTTGTTTGATAAATTCCTTAAACGAAATTGCCTCATTTAATTTTGGTAAATAAGTTTCATTAGATTGTTTCATTGCCGAAAGAATAATCTTTTCAAAACGCTCTAAGTTAATCACTTTTCGTTCAGAACGATCACAGATTATTGGTGTGATTTCCTGAATTCCAATTTCGGTAGCTTTTTCTAAAAACCATTCAAAACGATCATTCATTTTGGTTGGTGCAACCGCCAGATGTAAATGAAATTTTGGTTCAGGAGATTTTTTTATCGAAAGTACTTCAACGATACATTTGTTGTCTGAAGCCAGCGTGATTTCAGTTTCAAATAATAATCCCAAACCATTTGTAACATGTAAAATATCCGAATCTTTCTTTCTAAGAACCTTTATTATATGTCGACTTTCTTCTTTATCAAAAGAAAAAGTTTCGGTTGTTTCGTCAATATCGGGATTGTAAAATAATTGCATAATTTAAAATTGAATTCGCGCTTTAGAAACCACAGCTGAAGTTTCGAAACGACTTGATAAATATTTTTGATATCCTACAATTCCAATCATTGCGGCGTTATCTGTTGTGTATTCGAATTTTGGAACAAAAGTTTTCCAGCCATATTTAGCTTCACTTTCTTTCAATCGGGTTCTAATTCCTGAATTTGCTGAAACTCCGCCGCCAATAGCAATTTGTTTGATTCCGGTTTCTTTTACGGCTAATTTCAATTTATCCATCAAAATTTCGATGATTGTATATTGAATAGAAGCGCAAATATCATTCAGGTTTTCTTCGATGAAATTTGGGTTCTTTAATTTTTCCTTCTGAATAAAATATAAAATTGCAGTTTTTAATCCGGAGAAGCTAAAATCTAATCCGGGAACTTTAGGTTTTGTAAAAGCAAAAGCCTTTGGGTTTCCTAATTTTGCATATTTATCGATTAATGGTCCTCCGGGATAAGGAAGTCCAAGGATTTTAGCACTTTTATCAAAAGCTTCACCTACGGCATCATCAGTGGTTTCGCCGATAATTTCCATATCAAAAAAGCCATTTACTTTTACAATTTGAGTGTGACCACCACTAATTGTTAAAGCTAAAAAGGGAAACTCAGGTTTATCAAAACCTTCTTCATCTATAAAATGAGCGAGAATATGGGCATGCATGTGATTGACTGCAATTAGCGGAATTTTTAGGGCTAATGACAACGATTTGCTAAAAGAACTTCCCACTAATAAAGAACCCATTAAACCCGGACCTTGAGTAAAGGCAATAGCACTTAATTGTTCTTTTTGTACATTTGCTTTACGAAGTGCCGCATCAATTACAGGAACAATATTTTGCTGGTGTGCTCTTGAAGCTAATTCAGGAACGACACCGCCATATTGATTGTGAATTAGCTGATTGGCCACAACATTTGAGAGTACTTTGTCGTTATGTAAAACTGCGGCGGCAGTATCATCGCATGAACTTTCGATGGCAAGAATAAAAACCTCTGAATTTTGCATATAAAGGCACAAATTTTGAATTATATTTGACAAATCAAATTTTTAATTTTCTTTGACTGTAAGGAGAAGCCAAAATTAAAGAATTTTTATCAAAAACAGCCGTTCTTTGTCTGTTCAAAGTAAATTTAAAAGAAAACTAAAATAAAAGCAGCTATCAAAAAAGTAAAGAAAATAGTATCCAGAACCCTAATTGGGTTAATCTTACTTTTGTTAGCACTTGCTATCATCCTGTCTTTGCCTGTGGTTCAGACAAAAATTGCCAATTATATTACAGAATCATTAAATAAAGATTTTAATGTAAATATTAATGTTGAAAGTACTGCAATAAATATTTTTGGAGGTGTTAAGCTAAAAAAAGTCCTGATTTTAGACCATCACAAAAAAACAATGATCTATTCAGATATTGTTGTAACTGATATTTTGGGTTTAAAAAGGTTACTGGATGGAGATTTAATTTTTGGAGATATCCGCTTGACAGGTTTGATTTTTAACTTAAAAACCTACAGGAAAGAGAATGAAAATAATATTAATATATTTATTAAGGAATTCGAAAAAGGTCCAAAATCGCCAAAATCAGCCAAGCATTTTTTATTAACTGCCAGGAATGCTTATATCTCTCAAGGTTCTTTTTCTGTGGTTGATGAAAATAAAAGGACACCAAAATTTCTTGATTTTAAAAAGTTAAACGCTTACATCAGCGATTTTAAATTATATGGTCCGGATGTTAATACAACCATTCATAGATTTTCTTTTTTGGATCACCGTGGTTTGTATGTTTCAAATTTTACCGGAAAATTTAGTTATACCAAGAAACAAATCAAAGTCGAAAATTTGGCTATAAAAACCAAAAGATCATCGATTTATGGTCAAGCAATTTTGAACTATAAAATTGAAGATTTCTTAGATTTTACTGATAAGGTAAAGTTTAATGTTGCATTAGATTCCGCTTCGATTGCTTCAAATGATATTCGTTATTTTTATGACGGATTAGGTAGAAATCAGCATTTTAAAATTAGAACCAAGATAAGAGGAACGCTGAATAATCTTAATTTGAGACATCTTAAACTTAGCGATACTAATGGTTCTAAGATTGTTGGAACTATTAATTTCAGAAATCTTTTAGGAAGCAAAACTCAAAAGTTTTCTATGGAAGGAAAGTTTGATAAACTAATCTCAAGTTATGACAATCTGGTTGTTTTATTGCCAAATGTTTTAGGGAAAAAGCTTCCGAAAGAACTGCAGCGAATTGGAAAAGTTAATATTGTTGGAAAAGCAAAAGTCTCGACAACAGATTTAGAGGCAGAGTTTAAAATGATAACTGATTTAGGAAACGGTCAGTCCAATTTGCACATAAATAATATGGACTTTATTGATAAAGCGTCGTATTCAGGAAATGTTATTTTGGATAATTTTAATATTGGAGCTTTACTGAATAGAAAAGATGTTGGCAAAACAACGCTGAATTTAGATGTTGACGGAGTTGGCTTTACAGAAAAATACCTGAATACGATTGTAAAAGGGGATATCACAAAACTAGATTATAATAAATATACCTATAATAATATTGTTGTAAACGGTAATTTTAAATTGCCATACTATAAAGGACAACTTTCTATAAATGATCCAAATTTGAGTTTGACGTTTGATGGTTTGGTTGATTTGAGTAAAAGAGAAAGTAAATACGATTTTCATATAAATGTTGAAAATGCCGATTTACGAAAACTGAAATTCGTCAACGATTCGATTTCTTCTTTTACGGGAGATGCAGTTGTTGCACTAACCGGGAATTCGATCGAGAATCTTCAGGGTACTGTCTTTATTAAGGATGCTGTTTATCAAAATCCAAAATCTACCTATGCTTTTGATGAAGTAACTGTCAGTTCTAATTTTGATGCAGATCGATTGCGAACTATTACCATTAATTCTACCGATGTTATAAACGGAAAAATTGTAGGTAAATTTCAGTTTGCACAATTAGATGAACTGGTTATGAACTCCGTAGGAAGTTTATATACTAACTACAAACCTTATAAGGTTAAAAAAGGTCAGTTTTTAAATTTCAATTTCCATGTTTACGATAAGGTTGTCGAAATGTTGTATCCGGAAATCAAGATTGATTCTTCGACTGTAATGCGTGGTAAAATCGATTCAGATCTTCAGGAATTTAAGTTTAAGTTTAGCTCTCAAAAAATTACTGCGCAAAAAAACACTTTTGATAATATCCGAATTAATATTGATAATAAGAACACACTTTATAATGCTTATATAGAGTTGGATAGTATTAAGACTCCTTATTATAAAGTGCGTGATTTTAGTTTGATTAATGTCACAGCAAAAGACACGCTGTTTGTACGTTCAGAATTTAAAGGCGGAGATAAAGGTGAAGATTATTATAATCTGAATTTATTTCATACCATAGATAAAAACAAAAATAATATCATTGGTATTAAGAAATCTGAGATGAAGTTTAAAGACTATTTATGGTATTTGAATGAAGACGAAGCAAAAGATAATCAGATTGTCTTCGATCAGTTTTTCAAGAATTTCACCATAGATAATATTGTTTTGTCGCATGAAAATCAGAAGATTGACTTGAATGGGTTCATAAAAGGAAAGGATTATAAAGATGTCGTCCTCAATTTTGAAGATGTTGATATAAATAAGATTACGCCATTTAACTCCAAGTTTGTTTTTAATGGTAACTTGAACGGGCAGGTAAATTATAAGCAGAATAAAAGTGTTTATCAGCCTACAGCTTCTATAGTTATCGATCATCTCAATTTAAACAAAACAGATTTAGGAACACTTAATTTTGATATTGCCGGTGATGAAAGCTTTAGAAAGTTTACGGTAAATTCTTCGATTCAAAATGGTTTTATGGAATCATTTAAAGCTGACGGAACTTTTGCAATCGAAAATAATGAAACCCTTCTGGATCTGAGTTTAAAACTTGACGGGTTTAATCTGGCAACTTTAGGAGCTGTGGGTGGCGATGTTTTATCAAATATAAGAGGAAGCGTTTCTGGAAATGCTGCTGTTGTAGGGAATCTTAAAAAGCCTGAAATAAATGGTCGTTTGTATGTAGAAAAGGCCGGAATGACAATTCCGTACCTTAATACTGATTATGAGTTGAGCGATCGAAGCGTAATTGATTTAACCGATGAAAAGTTTTTGTTTAGAAATAATCAATTAACAGATACTAAATACGGAACCAAAGGATTGCTGAACGGAACTATTGAGCATCATAATTTTTCAAATTGGAAATTAGATCTTAACATAACTTCTAAACGATTGCTGGCGCTTGATACAAAAGATAGTGAAGATGCGGCTTATTTTGGAACTGCATTTATAAATGGTACAGCAAGTATTAAAGGACCAACCGAAGCTTTGTTTATAAAAGTTGATGCAAAATCTGAGAAAGGTACCGAAGTAAAGATACCTATTAATAATGCCCAAAGTGTTGGAGAAAGTAGCTGGATACATTTTGTTACGCCAAAAGAGAAATACAATCTGGAAAATGGTATTGTTGAGAAAACCAAAAATTATAACGGACTTGAATTAGAGTTTGATTTTGATATTACACCTGATGCCGAAGTTGAAGTAATCCTGGACAGAAATTCCGGACACGGTATGAAAGGAAAAGGTTACGGATCGTTGTTGTTTAAGATTAATACACTTGGTAAGTTTAATATGTGGGGAGATTTCCAGGCATACGAAGGAACTTATAACTTTAAATACGGAGGTTTAATCGATAAAAAATTCTCAGTTAAAAAAGGAGGATCTATTACTTGGGAGGGAAACCCAATGAAAGCACAGTTAAATTTAGAAGCAGTTTATAAAACATCGGCAAATCCTGCTGTATTATTAGATAATACTTCTTCATTCAATAAAAAAGTGCCTGTAGAAGTTGTTATTGGGTTAAGAGGAGATTTAACAAGCCCTGAGCCTAATTTTGATATTCACTTTCCATCCGTTAGTAATGTTCTTAAATCAGAGATACAATATAAGTTAGACGATAAAGATATTCGTCAGACACAAGCACTGTATTTATTGTCTACAGGATCGTTTATGAGTACAGACGGATTTAGCCAAGGCGATTTATCAGGAACATTAACAGAAACTGCATCTAGTTTGTTAGGAGGTATTATGAAATCAGATAATGATAAAGTTAATATCGATTTGAATTATGTCTCTGCTGATAAAAGATTGGGGCGGGAGACAGATGGTCAGTTTGTGGCTAATATATCATCTCAGGTAAACGAAAGAATTACCATCAACGGTAAAGTAGGAGTTCCGGTAGGAGGTGTAAACGAATCTGCAATTGTAGGTGATATTGAAATTCTATATAGAGTAAACGAAGATGGAACTATGAATCTACGTTTGTTTAATAAAGAAAACGATATCAATTATGTAGGGCAGGGAATTGGTTACACACAAGGTGTAGGTATCTCGTATGAAGTAGATTTTGATACCTTTAGCGAGTTGGTAAATAAAATATTTAAAAACCATAAACTCGAAAGAGCTATTAAAAATTCAAATGATGATTTGCAGGACTCATATTTAAATCCTGATTTTGTAAAATTCTCTAATAAAAAAGACGCCGAGAAGAATAAAAAGGAAAAAGATAAAAAAGAAGCGGAGAAAAAAGAAGAACAGAAAAAGCAACCTCAAAACAATAATGAAGGTTTGATTCCTGATAACGACTTTTAATTCGACCGACTTTGTTAAAAATATGTTGATATAAAACCATTCGTAACTGCGAATGGTTTTTTTATGCTAAATTTAGAGATTCAAAAATTTATTTTCGGATTTGTAAAAGATCGGATTTTTGTAACACTTCATTAATGTATTGTTAATTTTAAACATTTAATTAAAATAAGAGCCTTTTATTATTTTAAATGAATTTTTCAGTATCAAAAAACTTATTAACGAAAACGTTTGAATTTAACATATTTTATTAATTTATAATAAACATAACCCGAAAAGTGGTGAATGTTTGCTAATTTTACACTTTAATACTTAAATAATGCCAAAAACAATAAAAAAAGTTGGTGTTCTAACTTCAGGAGGAGACTCGCCAGGAATGAATGCCGCAATACGATCAGTTGTTCGAACATGTGCTTATCATAATATAGAATGCATAGGAATTTATAGAGGGTATCAAGGAATGATCGAAGGAGATTTCAAAGAAATGGGTCCTCGAAGCGTAAATAATATAGTAAACAAAGGTGGAACGATCTTAAAATCGGCTCGTTCTGTTGAGTTTAGAACCCCGGAAGGTAGAAAAAAAGCTCACGACAATCTTGTGAAAGCAGGAGTTGATGCTCTTGTTGTTATTGGAGGAGACGGAAGTTTTACCGGAGGTTTGATTTTTAATTCAGAATATAATTTCCCGGTAATGGGAATCCCTGGTACAATTGACAACGATATCTATGGTACAACTCATACATTAGGATATGATACGGCCTTAAATACTGTAGTAGATTGTATCGATAAAATTAGAGACACTGCAAGTTCTCATAACCGTCTGTTTTTTGTAGAGGTTATGGGTAGAGATGCCGGTCATATTGCTTTAAATGCCGGAATTGGTGCAGGTGCCGAAGAAATTCTTATCCCTGAAGAAGATTTAGGTCTAGACAGATTGTTGGACTCTCTTCAAAAAAGTAAAGCTTCAGGAAAATCATCAAGTATAGTAGTTATCGCTGAAGGTGATAAAATTGGTAAAAACGTATTCGAATTAAAAGATTACGTTGAAGCTAACTTGCCTGAATATGACGTGAGAGTTTCTGTTTTAGGACACATGCAGCGTGGTGGATCTCCATCTTGTTTTGACCGTGTTCTTGCGAGCCGTTTAGGTGTAAAAGCAGTAGAATCTTTGATCGAAGGTAAATCAAATTATATGGTTGGTTTGCGTGAAGACAAAGTGGCTTTGACTCCATTAGAGCAAGCGATTAAAGGTAAATCTGAAATTGATAGAGAATTGTTGAGAGTGTCAGACATTATGTCGACATAACAGATACATATAAAAGTTTAAAAAAAGGAATGAAGTTTATTGTGAGGAAATTAGACTTTAAATTAGTGTAATAAAAACAAAAGCAAAAATTAAGTAAAATGTCAAAAGTAAAATTAGGAATAAACGGATTTGGACGTATTGGAAGAATCGTTTTTAGAGAAACTTTCAATAGAGATAATGTAGAAGTGGTAGCAATCAATGATTTGCTAGATGTAGATCACTTAGCTTACTTATTAAAATATGATTCAGTTCACGGTCGTTTTAATGGAACTGTAGAAGTAAAAGAAGGAAAACTTTATGTAAACGGAAGAAATATCCGTATCACTGCAGAAAGAAATCCTGCTGACTTAAAATGGAATGAAGTAGATGTTGATGTAGTTGCTGAATGTACAGGTATTTTTACAACTATCGAAACTGCAAATGAGCACATTAAAGGTGGTGCTAAAAAAGTAATTATTTCTGCTCCGTCTGCAGATGCTCCAATGTTTGTAATGGGAGTAAACCATGAAACAGCAAAAGCTACTGATTTAGTAGTTTCTAACGCTTCTTGTACTACAAACTGTTTAGCTCCTTTAGCTAAAGTTATTCACGATAATTTTGGAATTGTTGAAGCTTTAATGACAACTGTTCACGCTACAACTTCAACTCAAATGACAGCTGATGGTCCTTCTAGAAAAGACTGGAGAGGTGGACGTGCAGCTAGCATAAACATCATTCCGTCATCTACAGGTGCTGCAAAAGCAGTTGGAAAAGTTATTCCAGAGTTGAATGGAAAATTAACTGGTATGGCTTTCCGTGTTCCTACTGCTGACGTTTCTACAGTAGATTTAACTGTAAAAGTTGCTAAAGAAACTTCTTATGAAGAAATTATGGCAGTTTTGAAAAATGCTTCTGAAACTACAATGAAAGGTATTCTTGGATATACTGAGGATGCTGTTGTATCTCAGGACTTTATTTCAGATAAAAGAACTTCAATCATTGACGCTACTGCAGGAATTGGTTTAAATTCAACTTTTTTCAAACTTGTTTCTTGGTATGATAATGAGTACGGATATTCAAGTAAATTGATTGATTTATCTGTGCATATTGCAGGTTTAAAATAATAATATATATTTTTGCAAAATCCCGTTATTCTATAGTAACGGGATTTTCTTATTTTGTTACTACTTTAATTAATGTAAAAAATACACTTTTAAATTAATTAAAGAGCAACTAATCCAAAAACTGAATAAAATGAAATTAATAGTTGATAGTGGATCTACTAAAGCCGATTGGATTGCAATTGATGATAACGGAAAAGTATTATTTACCACACAAACTCTAGGGCTGAATCCTGAAATTCTTGATGGTCCTGAAATCATAGAAAGATTAAATGACCGTTTTGATATTTTGCAAAACAAAAAAGAAGCCACTCATTTGTTCTTTTACGGAGCAGGTTGTGGAACTGAGAGAATGCAAACAGCACTTTCTCGAATATTTCAGGAATATTTTAGCAATGCTATAGTAGAAGTTCATGAAGATACCTATGCTGCAGTTTATGCAACAACTCCAAAAGGAGAAGAAGCAATTGTAAGTATATTAGGAACAGGATCTAACTGTAGTTATTTTGATGGAAAATTATTGCATCAAAAAGTACAGTCATTAGGTTATATCGCGATGGATGATTGTAGTGGGAATGTTTTTGGAAAAGAATTAATCAGAAAATATTATTTTAATAAAATGCCTAAGGAATTGGCGGTTGAATTTGAAAAAGAATACAACTTAGATCCTGATTTTATTAAAAATAAATTATACAAAGAAGCAAATCCAAATGCGTATTTAGCGACTTTTGCAAAGTTCCTGATCAAACATAAAGAGACTGAATTTTGTCGAAAAATTATCTTCAAAGGAATGAAATCTTTCGTGAAAAATTACATCAAACAATTTGATAATTGTAAAGAAGTTCCGGTTCATTTTGTGGGTTCTATTGCTTTTTATTTAAAAGATGAATTACAAGAAACATTTAATAAATATGAGCTTCAATTAGGGAATGTTTTAAGAAGACCTATTGATGGATTAATTGCCTACCATGTTGCTAATCAATAAATAAAAGTAAATGATAGAAATTGCTATAATAGCTCACGACGGTAAGAAGGCGGATATGGTTCAGTTTTTAAATAAAAACAAAACACTTCTTCTTAAGGAAAGTATTAAGCTGATTGCTACAGGAACTACCGGAAGTAAGGCTGTAAATGCCGGTTTTAAGGTAAAAAGAATGCTTTCAGGACCAATGGGAGGTGATGCACAGATTGCTGCGCGTGTAGCCGAAGGTAAAACACAGATGGTTTTCTTTTTTAAAGATCCGTTGGCAAGCCATGCCCATGAAGTCGATATCAATATGCTTATTCGTGTTTGTGATGTACATAATGTGCCTTTAGCAACAAATGAAGCTTCTGCTCAATTGCTATTAAATGCTGTTGCATTACAACTATAGAATTTCAATTCATTTCAATTATATAAAAAAAACCGTTTCATTTAATGAAACGGTTTTTTATTGCCTGCAAAATTTATGATAATGATCTATTTGTAGTCCTTTATTGCTGTTTTGCTAAATGTTTGATATGTTTTTAAACGCTATTGTACAGCGATTATAGATATTTCTACATTTACATTTTTTGGTAAACATGCAACCTGAACAGTCTCACGTGCAGGAGCAGTTTTTTCATTAAAATAAGATCCGTAAACAGTATTTATAGCAGCAAAATTATTCATATCCATAATGAATATAGTTGCTTTAACTACGTTTTCAAAAGTCATGTTTGCTGCTTCGAGAATCGCAGTAATGTTCTCCATTACTTGTTTAGTTTCATCATTGATGTTTTCAGTAACAAGTTCTCCAGAAGCTGGATTTATAGCGATTTGGCCAGAAGCATAAAGTGTATTTCCTGATAATACAGCTTGATTATAAGGTCCAATTGGTGCTGGAGCTTTTTCAGTAAAGATGATTTTTTTCATAACAAATTATTTTTATTCAATAAATTATTGACTTAAGGAATTATCGATTTAAGGTGCTTCGTTTATTCCACTTGATATCACTAAGCATTCCCGATTTAATTCCAATAAAGAAGTTCCAGTTTGAGTTTGTTCCTAATGGAGACCAGTTAAACGCCATTCTCCAGCTTAATAAATCTCTTTCAAAACGGAATTGAGTAAAGGTAACTCCATTTTGTACAAAATCGTAACCAGTAGAAACTCCACCTTTCCATTTTGGAGTAATATCCATGTTGATAGACACCATAACAGAGTTTCCTGAGATTTTATTCTCTCTTTTAATGTTTGAGTACGTTAATGAATAGGCAAGAGTCATATCCCATGGGATTTTCGACTTAAAAAATTCGCTAATTACATCTTTATCATCATCTTTTTTATTTGCAAATTGGCTATTTCGAGGATCATTTAAATCAGTATTAGTGCCAAACAAGTCATCATTTCGACCACCATTTCGCTGGCTCTGCGTATTTTTTTCGTCTTTACCCGTGCCTTTATTTGAGAACGAATAGTTTAAGGTTAGATTAGCATTTGTCATTCTAAATAAACTTCCTCCGTTGTCGATATTGTACATATTAATCCTTTCGTTATTGCTGTTTAAAGCATAAGGATCTAATGTAGCTCCAAAATTGACATTCATCTTATTTTGTAAAAGTTGTGTTCCTCCACTAATAAGTAATGGCTGCCAAGCCAGGATATCTTTACCATTAGCATTAAAATTATAATTAGTACTAAGGTTTAAATTGTTTAATAACATTATTTTTTTAGGCTCTGTCTTTGTGCTGTCACGATCTCTTACTTTGGCTTCAAAAGTGTTGCTTAAAGCAAAAGCGACAATGTTTGAGTTTTCTTTTCCCGGAGCACCATAAACACCTCCTTCAAATCGTGTGTATTGATTAAGTTTACCTGAGGCATCTACAGAATAATTGTCGTAGTATTTTTCGAAACTTGGTGTGTAAGAGTAGCTAATTGTAGGACGCATTACGTGACGAATCGATTGGATTCTTTTATCGCTTCCAAAATTAAAAGTACCATATATAGTTGTACCTATACTTGAAGTAAAATTATAAGTTCTAAACGAGTCAAAACCATTTACAACCGTATTTACAACTTTGCTCTGGTCAGTATCATAATTTTTGTTGATGGTTTTAGTAACCCATGTTTCTTGATAATTAGTTGCTGCCTGCGCACTAAAATATTTGAATAGTTTAAAGTTAGTACTTAACGGAATAGTGTGCTGCATTCCTATTTGAGCATCTCTAAACATTTGAGGTTTAAAAAACAATGAATCAGTTGTTGTAATGTTGTTTTTACCACTTAAGTTGTACTGTAAGTTAATGTTTTTTATAAAGCCTTTCTTTACGCCATTTTTCCCAACAAAAGGATACACACGATCAACACTTGCCTGTAAAGTAGGTAAAGTCATTGTGATAACTTGAGTTTGTGTATTTTGTTGATGCGTTGCGGATAATGAAAAACGAGCTTGCGGAATCGTATTAAAAGTTTTACTGTACGATATCGAAGAACTCAAAGTGTTGTTCAAATTCGAGCCAATGTTGGCTTGATTTATAGATTGTCTAAAGTATTTACTACTACCCATGTTTACCGAAGCAGAAAAAGTTGAGGTAGGACTTGATTTAGAATCTCTTGAATGCGACCATTGAATATTGTAAATATTCTGTTTACTATAATCCGGATAACCGCGCTCACTGTTAATTAGATTCTCAAAACGAATATTAACATTTCCCCGATACTTATATCTTTTGGCATATGCCGATTCAAATCGCATGGCGTAACTACCATTGGTATAATAATCGCCTAAAACGGTTAAATCATAGTTCTCACCTAATGCAAAATAATAACCCATATTCTGAAGTGAAAATCCTCTTGTATTTGAGTCATTATAACTAGGGATAATAATACCTGAAACACTTCTTTCCTGGCTCATTGGGAAATAAGCAAAAGGTAATGCCAGCGGAGTAGGAACATCAGCAATAACCATATTGGTTAAACCTGTGATTACTTTTTTGCCAGGTATAAATTTTACCTTATTAGTTTGAAAATAGTATTCAGGGTTATCAACATCTTTGGCTGTTGTAAAACGAGCGCCTTTTAAAAAGTAAACAGAATCATTTTCTTTTTTGGTAACAGCCGCTTTTATTTTGAATTCGCCTTGTTCGGTTCTTGAATTAAAAATTAAAGCCTTCTTTGTTTTAAAATTAAAACGGATAGAATCTGGCTGAACTTCGCTTGGACCTTGTTTAAAATTTGGAAATTGCGTCAAAACCCCGGCAGAATCTTTTATTCTTCCGGCATAAACTTCATCTTTTTCATAATCCAAAACAATTATACCAGATTTTAATTCAACATCCTTATAATATAATTCAGCTTCATTATATAAGGTAATGAGTTTTTTCTTCTGATCGATTTTGGCGTAATCTTTAGCTCTGTACTTAACTTTTCCGTCTAGAAAAGTCTTTTTGGGTCTAACAGTATCAAGTTTTATTGTATCTGTAACAGTAGTTGTTGATTTATCTGTTTGTTTTACAGTTGCTAACGGTTTTTTTTTGTTTTTTATCTCTTGCGAATATAATTTACCAGTTCCTAATGTTAGGAAAAATGATAATAAAACGATATTAAATAAGTTTGTATGCAAAGGTTTAAATGCTATTTTTGTAAAATTATGGCTTGTTTTTTGACATGTCAAACTTACATATAATTTTTTGGCAAAAATAATCAATTGCAAAAATTATAGCAGTTGCGTTTTATTAAAATTAACTTTTAGATTTATGAATAGATTTAACAAAATTAAAGTAATATTTACTTTTTTTCTAACGATAATATCATTTTGTGCTTATAGTCAGTCAAATGTTTTTAAGGTAACTCTTGATGCCGGACATGGAGATCATGACTTTGGAGCTGTTTATAGCGGACGAATTGAAAAAAATATTGCTTTGGCTATTGTTCTAAAAGTTGGAAAAATATTAGAACTTAATCCAAATGTTGATGTTATTTATACTCGTAAAACGGATGTTTTTATTGATTTGGTAGAAAGAGCCAACATTGCAAACCGTGCAAATTCTAATATTTTTGTTTCTATACACTGTAATGCAAACAAAAATACTGCTGCAGACGGAACCGAAACTTATGTAATGGGTTTGAGTAAAACAGCCTCGAATCTTGAGGCAGCGAAAAAAGAGAACTCGGTAATTACTTTAGAAAAAGATTATAAACGTAAATACGAAGGTTTTGATCCAAATTCGCCAGAATCTATGATAAGTATGACTCTAATGCAGGAAGAATATTTAGAAAACAGTATTTCGCTGGCAAGTAAAATTGAAGATAATTTCGAAAAACTAGGAAAAAAAATAAGACAAGGCGGAGTTAAACAGGCGCCATTTATGGTGTTGCATAAAGCTTATATGCCTAGAGTATTAGTAGAAACGGGATTTGTTTCGAATCCGGACGAAGGAAATGTTTTAAATTCAGAAGAAGGTCAGAACGATATTGCAAAAGCTATTGCCGAAGCTATTTTGAGTTATAAGAGAGAGTATTTTGGTTCAGGTGTTCCTGAACTTGTTGAAGCAAGACCGGCAAGAGACACTTCGACTCCTACAAAAACTAAAGTTGATACGGTTGCAGTAAACAAAAATGCCCCAAAAGGAATTTTCTTTAAAGTACAGCTTATAGCTAGTATCAAGAAAACACCATTAGAGCCTAAAAACTTTAAAGGGCTGAAAAATGTAACGATGCTGTATGAAAATAATATTTACAAATATTTCTATCAGGAAACTTCAAATTATGAAACTGCCAAAAAATATTTGGAAGAAGCTAAGGATAAAGGATATGGCGCAGCTTTTTTAATTGCAAATAAAGATGGAGAGAAAATCAGTATCCAGGACGCAATTAAATAATATTATTTAGTTCGAATATTTATATTATTTTTGTACAAACACTTAGAATTTTGAAACTAACAAGAGAAATTAAAACGGCGATCTTAGTCATCGCATCAATTTTATTATTTATTTGGGGCTATAGTTTTTTAAAAGGCAGAGACCTTTTTACAAACTACAAAACATTATATGTAGAGTATGATAATGTTGAGGATTTGTCAGGATCAGCACCTGTTACCATAAACGGACTTGTTATTGGTAAAGTAAATAAAATCACAATTAGTGAAGTAACTGGTAAATTATTAGTTGAACTTCAGATAAAAACAGATTTTCCAATTTCAAAAACAAGTCATGCGTCTTTGTATTCTCCAAGTTTGATTGGAGGAAAACAGATCAAGATTATTCCTAATCTTGCTGATAAAGAACCAGCTGCTGATGGGCAAAATTTAATACCTGCTGTTGAGTTGGGATTAACAGAGTCTTTAGGAGGTAAGATTGAGCCAATTCAACAAAAATTAGATTTAATGCTTGCCAATATTAATACATTGGTTTCTGGATTAAACAATGTTTTAGACAAACAAGGTCAGGACAATTTAAAGAAATCACTGGCAGAATTGAGCCAGACAATGGAACAATTTCATAAAGCTTCCGGAAGTCTTAATTCTATTTTAGATACTAATAAAGGACAAATTAATGGAGTTGTAAGTAACTTTAATAAAATGTCAAGTAACTTTAATAAAATATCAGATTCTTTAAATAAAGCCGATTTAGGAAAAACAGTTAGAAACCTAAACAAGACTTTGGCTAAAGTTGATAATATTATGAGTAACTTAAACTCAGGAAAAGGTACTGCTGGTAAATTATTAAATGATGATGCTTTATATAATAACTTGTCTAAAACTTCAAAAGAGTTAGAGTTGTTATTGCAAGATGTTCGTCTTTACCCAACCCGTTATGTAAATGTTTCTCTTTTTGGAAAGAAAAACAAACCATACGTAGCACCAACAGATAAGGCTAACACAACTACTAAAAATTAATTAGAATGAGTTATTTAGATAATATTTTGTTCGCTATACTTCTAATAGTAGGTTTCGGTTTTTTTGCAACGAGCGTAAAAAAAATCATCCGCAACATAAACTTAGGAGTTGATGTAAATCGAAAAGATAATTCTAAAGCACGTTGGAAAAACATGGCATTGATTGCTCTTGGGCAATCAAAAATGGTGAGACGCCCTGTAGCTGGAATACTTCATATTTTTGTATATGTAGGTTTTGTAATTATTAATATCGAATTACTTGAGATTATTATTGATGGATTATTAGGAACTCATAGAGTTTTTGCACCTTTTTTGGGTGTAGTTTATGATGTTTTAATAGCTTCATTTGAAATATTAGCAATACTTGTAATTTTTGCTGTCACAGTTTTTTGGATTAGAAGAAATATTGTAAGATTAAAACGTTTCGCTAATCCGGATTTAAAAGGATTTCCTAAAAACGACGCTAATTACATCTTGTATTTTGAAACAGTTTTGATGATTTTGTTTTTGTTAATGAACGCATCTGACTTGCATTTGCAAAACGTTTCAGGAGGATTTTCTCATTTTTATAAAGCTGGAAGTTTTCCAATAAGCCAGTTTATTGCGCCAATGTTTAACGGAACGTCAAACGAATTGGTTGGGTTGTTGTTTGAAGTTTTTTGGTGGTTGCATATTGCAGGGATTTTGGTTTTTATGAACTATTTGTACTTCTCAAAACACTTACATATTATTTTAGCTTTCCCAAATACTTATTTTGCTAATTTGAATCCGGAAGGACAATTTGATAATTTAGAATCTGTAACAAAAGAGGTTAAGTTAATGATGGATCCAAATGCTGATCCGTTTGCAGCTGCTCCGGTCGATGAAAATGCTGTTCCAAGTAAATTTGGAGCAAGTGATGTTCAGGATCTAAATTGGGTACAATTATTAAACGCTTATACTTGTACAGAGTGTGGTCGTTGTACATCGTCATGTCCGGCAAATCAAACCGGTAAAAAATTGTCTCCTCGTAAAATTATGATGGATACAAGAGATCGTTTAGAAGAAGTAGGGAAAAATATTGATGCCAACAAGGGTGTTTTTGTTCCGGATAATAAAACATTATTAAACGATTATATCACGCCAGAAGAATTATGGGCATGTACATCATGTAATGCTTGTGTTGAAGAATGTCCCGTAAATATCAGTCCGTTGTCTATTATTATGGATATGCGTCGTTATTTAGTTATGGAGCAAAGTGCTGCGCCAATGTCATTGAATGCAATGATGACAAACATTGAGAATAATGGAGCGCCTTGGCAATACAATCAACAAGATAGATTGAACTGGAAAAACGAAAACTAAAAACGTTTAATTGGTTATTTGTTTAACCGTTTAATGGATTAATAAAATAAATTTCTGTGTTAATGTTAGCAAAAGGGTTATTTCAAGAGAGCGATTAACCAAATTAACAATTAACCGAATTAACAAAATAAGAAGATGTCAGAAAATTTAGTAGTGCCAACAATGGCTGAAATGCTAGCCCAGGGAATACAGCCGGAAGTTTTATTTTGGGTTGGTTGCGCAGGGAGTTTTGATGATAGAGCAAAGAAAATTACAAAAGCATTTGTACGAATCTTAAACCGTACCAATGTTTCATTTGCAGTATTAGGTACAGAAGAGAGTTGTACCGGAGATCCTGCAAAACGTGCCGGAAATGAGTTTTTATTTCAAATGCAGGCCATGATGAATATCGAGGTTTTGAATGCGTATGAAGCTAAAAAAATCGTAACAGCTTGTCCGCATTGTTTTAATACTTTAAAAAACGAGTATCCTGAATTAGGAGGTCAATATGAAGTAATTCATCATACAGAGTTTTTAAAGTCATTAATTGATGAAGGAAGATTGACTGTTGAAGGTGGACAATTTAAAGGAAAACGTATTACTTTTCACGATCCATGTTATTTAGGAAGAGCAAATAAAGTATATGAAGCTCCAAGAGATTTGATTCAGAAATTAGACGTTGAATTAGTCGAAATGAAGCGTTCTAAAGCAAATGGTTTATGTTGTGGAGCTGGTGGAGCACAAATGTTTAAAGATGCTGAACCAGGAAACAAAGAAATAAATGTCGAAAGAACAGAAGATGCTCTTGAAACTAAACCGGATATTATTGCAGCTGGTTGTCCGTTCTGTAACACAATGTTAACCGACGGTATCAAGCATCAGGAAAAAGAAGGAGAAGTTAAAGTAATGGACATTGCTGAGTTAATTGCTAATGCTCAGGATTTGTAATATGAAGAGAATAATTTTATTAATTGTTATTCTGTTTTGTAGTGCAGCATCTTATTCTCAGGATGTTTTAGAGGTAATTGGAAAAGAAACCTGTAGTTGTTTAGAAGCGAAAAAAGCTAAAAACCCTAATTTATCTGCCGCAGATTTTAAATCTGAATTAGGTGTTTGTATGCTTAAGAGTTATTCTGATCATTTATCGGAATTTAAGGATTCTGAGAAAGCAGATTTTTCAAATGAAGAAGATATGGGTAAGTTGGGAGAAAATGTAGCTTTAAAAATGTTGCGATTTTGTCCGGATTTAATTATTCAATTAGGGAGAGATGCAACTAAAGACGAAGGTCAAGAAGTGAAAAAGGAAGATCCATCTCTTTCCGGAGAAGTAGTTGATATTAAATGGGAGCAGTTTGTTACTTTACAATTAAAAGATCAAACAGGTCGAAATTATAATTTTGTTTTATTGGATTCTTTTGATACAGCTTCTTTGTTGACTAATAATGAAATTAAGAAAAAAGACAAACTTAAAGTAAGTTATACTGAAGTTGAATTATTTGATGCAAAAGCAAAAGAATTTAGATATTATAAAATTCTTACCAAAATAGAGAAACAGTAGTTTTAAAGTTCTGAGCTACTAAGATTCTTAGGTTCTAAGTTTTTTTAACTTGAAACCTGAAACAAAATAAACTTAAAGAAAAAATTAAAATGTATATACCTTTTGAAGATTTGCCTGGTGAATCCAGAATCTGGATTTATCAATCGAACAGAAAATTTTCTGAGGAAGAATTTTCTGAAATAGAAACTGACCTGAAAGCTTTTGTTGAAGGTTGGGCAGCACACGGAACAAGTTTAGAAGCGTCATATCTGCTAAAATATAACCGATTTATTATTTTGGCTGTAAATCAGGATGTGCAAGCAGCTACAGGTTGTTCTATAGATAGTTCAGTAGAATTTATTCAGAGTTTAGAGAAAAAGTATAACGTTGATTTATTAGATAAAATGAACGTGACTTTTAAACTTGGTGAACATATCGCACACAAACCTCTAATTGATTTCAAGAAAATGGTTAAGGATAAATCTGTATCTGAGAATACGATTGTTTTTAATAACCTTGTAAACAATATCGAAGAGTTTAATGAATCTTGGGAAGTTCCTGCTGCCGATAGCTGGCATAGCAGATTTTTCTAAGAGAAATTTATAAATATATTTAAAAGGCATGAAATTTAGATTTTGTGCCTTTTTTGTTTTTTGGATGGTAGTAAAAGTTGCGTTTAGTTTTACGACGTATTGTCGTTGCGAGGAACGAAGCAATCTCACTTGCTGAATCACTTTGCGTTTCTTTTTAGTGTGGTTGCTTCGTTCCTCGCAATGACGAACTTTGTCGAAAACTTGTGTGTAAAACCTTTGTCAAAGTTTTAAACTTTGACAAAGGTGACAAGCATATTGTTTTTTTTTAAATTGTAAAATGAGATAAAATTTTAATTTAGTGTCGAAAAGCAATAAAGTATCTACTAATAATGAAAAGTACTGATTTAGATTATCGTTGGATGAAAGTTAAAAATGGAAGATTGCATCTTGCAGTTGTTAATTTAAATATTGTAAAGAATGAAATTGAAAACCTGATTATAGAAAATTATCCTAAAGAGGAATTTTGTGATAATTCAATTGAGGTTGGAGAAAACGGATGGGAAGATTGGAAAAAGGGATTAAGAAAAGGTTTGGAATTTGCACTTTCGAACAGTTCTGATTTTTGGACAATTACAATAAACGGGTTATCGGGAAAACCATTTATGGATACTAATCCAACTATTGTTGGATATACTGGAATTTTAGCTTTTGTAGAGATGACAAATACACCAATTGATGAAGAGATTTTACAGCAATTAGAAGCCTATGTATTTCGTAGTTGGGAAGGAGATAATGCTGAAAAAGTTCCAGATTTCAATAATCTTATGATTGAAGAGGTTGTACCTGTTAATTTAACAGGTTTTAAAAGGTTGTTAGGTTTTATTACAAACAAGTAAAAAAAAATCTTATAAAAACAAAAATCTCTAATCTAGCCCCGATGGGAGTGATATCCTTTTATGGTGGGGTTCACCATAAAAGATATAACGGACAGCGGGACTGGTGGTTCTTTTGAAAATGAATTTTCTGCTCCTAAAAATAATGATGAATTATAAGTTATAAATTATGAGTTTATTTGGAAATCTTGAGATTTCTATTTGATTTACCATAAATCAAAAATTCAGTAATCCTGATGTCTAAGTTAATCTAAAATTCTAGGTTAGTCTAACAAACTAATAATCTTTAAAATAATATTCACAAAAATCTAACAATCTAAAAGTTTAATTAAACGTGATTTTTGAGTACTTTCGTAAGACTAAATTTAATACATGAAAATAGCAATAGTTTGTTATCCGACATTTGGTGGTAGTGGTGTAGTTGCTACGGAATTAGGCCTTGAATTAGCCAGACGCGGACACGAAATCCATTTTATTACTTATAGTCAGCCAGTTAGGTTGGCACTTTTAAATCCTAATGTTCATTATCACGAAGTAAACGTTCCTGAATATCCTCTTTTCCATTATCAGCCGTATGAGTTGGCTTTGTCAAGTAAATTGGTTGATATGGTGAAATTGTATAAAATTGAAGTGCTTCATGTGCATTATGCCATTCCTCATGCGTATGCGGGTTATATGGCAAAGCAAATGCTGAAGAATGAAGGAATTAATCTTCCGATGATTACAACGCTTCACGGAACTGATATTACGCTGGTTGGGAATCACCCGTTTTATAAACCTGCGGTGACGTTTAGTATCAATAAATCAGATTATGTGACTTCGGTTTCTCAGAGTTTGAAAGATGATACTTTGAAGTTGTTTAACATCAAAAATAAAATTAGAGTAATTCCGAATTTTATTGAATTGGATAAAGTCAGAAAAGATCCGCAGCAGCCTTGTCATCGTTATGTAATGGCAAAGGAAAATGAGCGTATTATTACACATATCAGTAACTTTAGAAAAGTAAAACGTATTCCGGATATTATTAAGATTTTCTATAATATTCAGAAAGTAATGCCAGCCAAACTAATGATGGTTGGTGATGGTCCTGAAAAGGAAAAAGCTGAGATTTTATGCATGGAATTGGGAATTTACGACAAGGTAATTTTCTTTGGAAACAGTAATGAAATTGATAAAATTTTATGTCTTACAGATTTGTTTTTGCTTCCGTCAGAAACAGAAAGTTTTGGTTTGGCAGCATTAGAAGCAATGGCATGCGGAGTTCCGGTAATTTCGAGTAATTCGGGAGGTTTGCCTGAAGTTAATTTTGATGGATTCTCCGGATATTTGAGCAATGTTGGAGATGTTGAAGAAATGGCCGCAAATGCAATTAAAATACTGAAAGACGACGAAGTTTTAAATCAGTTTAAGGCAAATGCTTTAGAAGTTGCAAAGAAGTTTGATATCAAAAATATCCTGCCTAAATATGAGGCTTTGTACCAAAGAGCAATTGATGATTATAAAAGTGAGAAGCAGCAATCTTAAAAATAAGCGTAAATGAAAAAAGTAATTTTGGTTTTAGCAGTTTTTGCTTTAGTTTCTTGTGGGGCAAAAAAGACATCAGATTCAAAGGCTTTATACGAAGTTTTGACAGAGCAATCTGATGGTGGTGGAAATATCAAATTTTTTGAGATTTTGACAGAACCTAATGAAATCAAAATGTTAGAAAATGATCCGCTTTTGGCTCATAAAATGAACCACAATGATATTGGGAATTCGAATTATGTGATTCTGAATATGGGAGAGAAAAATACTGGAGGATATTCTATTGGTGTTGAAAAAGTAGAGGAAACAGATAAAAATATCATCATTACCGTAAAAGAAAATAATCCTGCCCCGGATGCAATGGTGACGCAGGTAATTACATATCCTTATACGGTTGTAAAAATACATTCTAAAAAAGATATTATTGTCAAGTAAACTTTTGTTAGGCTGAATATTGAATTTAACCGCAAAGTGTGCAAAGTTTTTTATACATGCCGGATTTTATAAAAAAAAATGCAAAGTTCGCAAAGCTAAGTCAACACAAAGCTTTGCGAACTTTGTGTTTTTATAAAACCATACCTTTAAAAATCTTAGCGCACTTTGCGGTTAAATTCGTCTTTTAATAAAACTCCACAGGTTTTTGTATTGATCCATAGAGGCTTCAACTTTGCTCAGGATGATGATAGATTTCTTTAAGACATAAAAAAAACCTATCGTTATTAAGCGACAGGTTTTCTTTTACAATTATTTTTTATTTTTATTTAGAATCTAAATTTAACTCCTAAGCCAACGTCGAATCCAAAATTATCATCATTATAATATCCAGAACCAATTTCAGGTCTTGCATCTAATGAAAGCGTAATTGGCGCTTCCTTAAATCTATATTCTATTCCAATGTCTCCCGCAGCAAATACATAGGTTCCACGATCATTATATTTGTAATTATTGTTATAGTAATTATGATCCCAAGCTGCAAATCCTCCACCAACACCAGCATACCAATTAAAGCCACCGTCAATATTCCAAACCCATTGATAAAGTGCAACTCCTTTAATTGCATCAACATCGCTACTGTTTCTCCAGCCTAAATCAAATTCAAGTCTGTTTTTTTGATTTAAACCTAATTGATATGATACTTCTCCACCAAAACCGTTATTGTCACCTAGGCGGATTCCTAACGCATTTTTCGAGATTTCTTGTGATTGAGCCGTAAACGCTAATCCTAATAGCATAATGGCAGATAAAATTATTTTTTTCATAGAATTGGTTATTAAATTTCTCCAAATGTAATGTAGGATGCCATTCTTAGACGTATAAGATTACTCAGAATTGTTACATAATTCACATTTTTAAAACTAACTAAGTTGTATGAAAATATTGTTATCTGCTATAAAAAGAGTGTTTTAGGGGTTGTATTGTTATTTGTTTAGGATAATTGAAGAGATTAATTGAGAACTCAAAATATCTTCCATTTCAAAAAGATTTTCTTCTTCTGTAAAATTGCTTTCGGCATACGAATACAATTTCCAGCGTTTTTTGTGGTATTCTAATGCAGTTAAATTTTCAACCCAGTCGCCTGAATTTAGATATAAAGTAGAGCCGTGTTTGTTTTCTTTAGTAATGATTTTTGGTTCGTGGATATGTCCGCAAATTACATAATCATAATTTTTTTCTATGGCCAGATCTGTAGCGGTAGTTTCAAAATCTGAAATGAATTTTACGGCTTTTTTTACGCTGGCTTTTATTTTTTTAGAAAACGAGTAAGGCTCTCTTCCTAGTTTAGCCAAACACCAATTTGCAAAACGATTGGTAAGTATTAAATAATCATAACCTAAACCGCCCAATTTTGCAATCCATTTTGAGTGTTGAACAGAAGCATCAAAAACGTCTCCATGAAAAATCCATGCCTTTTTGTCGTCCAATTCTAAAACTAATTTATCAACCAAAGCAAAATTACCCATATTCATATCACTGAATTTTCGAAGAATTTCATCGTGGTTTCCAGTAATATAATACACTTTTGTGCCCTTAGATGCCATCCCGATAATGCGTTGAATGACTCTTAAGTGCGCTTTTGGGAAATAGGATTTTCTAAATTGCCAAGCATCAATAATATCGCCATTTAAGACTAATGTTTTTGGTTTAATGCTTGATAGATAGTTGTTTAATTCTTTAGCGTGACTTCCGTAAGTTCCCAAATGGACATCTGAAAGGATGACCAATTCGACATTTCGTTTTTTCAATTTTTCTTTTTTTGAAGTTTAACAAATAAAAGAAACTCTAGTCAGATTTATTTTATCAAAAGGTTATCAAATTGGCGACAATTTTAATAAATTGTGATTTTTAAACTGCTTAGCCTTTGCTTAATAATACCAATTTTAAATTTTTTAATTTAATTCATAAAACTTACATTTGCTCAAAACAAATTACAATGGCAGGAAATAGCTACGGCACCCTATATAAAGTTACTACATTTGGAGAATCTCATGGTGAAGCTTTAGGTGGAATTATTGATGGATGCCCATCAGGAATAGAACTTGATCTGGAAGCAATTGAAGTTGAAATGTCTCGAAGAAAACCAGGACAATCAGCAATCGTAACGCAAAGAAAAGAACCGGATGCAGTTCAGTTTTTATCCGGTATTTTTGAAGGTAAAACAACAGGAACTCCAATTGGTTTTATTATTCCGAATACAAATCAAAAATCAGATGATTACTCTCATATAAAAGATAATTACAGACCAAGTCATGCCGATTATGTTTATGATCAAAAATATGGTTTTCGTGATTATCGTGGTGGCGGAAGAAGTTCAGCAAGAGAAACAGCAAGCAGAGTAGTAGCTGGTGCGATTGCGAAACAAATGTTGCCACAAATTAAAATTAACGCTTACGTTTCTTCAGTTGGTCCAATTCATTTGGATACTCCATATCAGGATTTAGATTTTTCAAAAATAGAAAGTAACCCTGTTCGTTGTCCGGATGAAAAATCGGCGGAGATTATGGAAGAATATATTCGTGATATCCGCAAACAGGGAGATACTGTTGGTGGAGTTGTTTCATGTGTAATTCAAAACGTTCCGGTAGGTTTAGGCGAACCTGTTTTTGATAAATTACATGCCGAATTAGGAAAAGCAATGCTTTCTATAAATGCTGTAAAAGGGTTTGAATATGGAAGCGGATTTTCTGGTTCTGAAATGAAAGGAAGTGAACACAATGATTTATACAATCCTGACGGAACTACAAAAACAAATCTTTCGGGAGGAATTCAGGGAGGAATCAGCAACGGAATGGATATTTATTTTAGAGTAGCTTTTAAACCTGTTGCAACTATCATGCAAACTCAGGATTCATTAGATAATAAAGGAAATATTACACCAATGACCGGAAAAGGACGTCATGATCCGTGTGTAGTACCTCGCGCAGTGCCAATTGTCGAGGCAATGGCAGCGATTGTTTTGGCTGATTTTTATTTAATCAACAAAACATATTAATAAAAGTTAAGACAGTGAGGGTCTTAATGTTTTAATCTAAAAATAAACAAATTAATGCAAGTTACAGAAACCAAAAAAAAATCATTTCTTTCAGGATTAACAGGGCAAATTATAGTTGCAATGATTCTTGGAGCAGCTTTAGGAATTATATTGCACAATTCGATTTCGCCAGAAGCGGCACAATCGTTTAGTGCTAAAATAAAAATGCTTGCTACCATTTTTATCCGATTGGTACAAATGATTATTTCTCCTTTAGTTTTTACCACTTTAGTAGTTGGAATCGCTAAATTAGGAGATATAAAAACAGTTGGAAGAGTAGGAGGAAAAGCTTTAGGATGGTTTTTTACAGCTTCTTTTATATCATTATTAATAGGATTGTTTTACGTTAATATTTTAGAACCGGGAGTAGGTATTAAATTGCATGTTGATATGGCAGCTGCTTCTGAAGTAACAGGTAAAACAACATCACTAACTTTTGAAAATTTTGTTGAGCATATTGTTCCTAAAAGTATTTTTGAAGCAATGGCAACTAATGAGATTCTGCAAATTGTGATATTTTCAATCTTTTTTGGATTAGCAGCAGCTTCATTAGGCAGTACAGTAAAACCAGTTATAAATGCTTTGGATAAAGCATCACATATCGTTTTGAAAATGGTAAATTATGTAATGAACTTTGCTCCAATTGGAGTTTTTGGTGCCATTGCAGGAGTATTTGCTATTAGAGATGCAGAGGAATTGCTAATTACTTATTTTAAATTTTTCGGATCGTTCTTAATCGGAATAAGCACTTTGTGGTTAGTTTTGATTGCAGTGGGTTATATTTTCTTAAAAGGAAGAATGACTGAATTGTTAAGACGCATTATTGGACCATTGGCAATTGCTTTTGGAACAACCAGTAGTGAAGCCGTTTTTCCAAAATTAACAGAAGAGTTGGAAGACTTTGGAGTAAAAGATAAAATTGTATCTTTTATGTTGCCGCTTGGATATTCATTTAATTTGGACGGGAGTATGATGTACATGACTTTTGCCAGTATTTTTATCGCCCAGTTTTATGGTGTGCATTTAGATTTAGGTACACAAATGGTAATGCTTTTGGTTTTAATGCTTACCAGTAAAGGAATTGCCGGTGTGCCAAGAGCAAGTTTGGTAGTCGTAGCAGCGACTTGCGGAATGTTTAAGATTCCTGTAGAAGGAATTGCTTTAATCTTGCCAATTGATCATTTTTGTGATATGTTTAGAAGTGCTACAAATGTATTAGGGAATGCTTTGGCAACTTCTGTTGTTGGACAATGGGAGGATGATAAAGAATCTGAAACTGCTACTGAAAACGTATAATTTTTTTGTTTTTTTTATAAGCGAAAGAGTAATGTTTGTTGAGATTTAAATAAATAGAGAGAAGCTGTATTTTTGTTCAAAATACAGCTTTTTTTTATTTTTAAGTGTATATTTGATGAAATTAGCCTATTAATGCCCCAGATACGGATTTTTTTACTTTTAGTACTGCTGTTGAATTGTTTTAATAATTCAGCAATTGGACAATCTAAACCTATATCTGAAGGAAAAACCGATAAGCTTGTAAAAGAAGCATTGACCAATTTTAGAGAGTCAAATTTCGAAAAATCATTAATTATATCCAGAGCTGCATTAAACTCAGCAACAAATGTTAAAAATTCATCTTTAATTTCCCGTTCCTATACTATTATTGCGGCTAATTACAATGAATTAGGTGAAATTGATAAAGCAATTTTCTTCTATAATAAAAGTTTGTATTATGCTAATAAGACAAACAATGATTCTATAAAATATAATCTTTACAATAACTTAGGAAATGTATATTGTTTTGAAAAAAAGCAATTTAACAAAGGAATTGACTATTATAAAAAATCAATAGCATACGGCCTGAAAATTAATGATTTAAATCAAGTTTATTTTACAAACGTAAATATTGCATGGGCTTATTTTGATATTAATAAATATGACGAAGGATATCTTTTCCTGAAATATATAAATACTAATAGAAAAAAATACGGAGACAAATCAACTGATGCCATAGTAAATATGCTTAATGGTATGTATTCAGGTTATCACCATGATTATGAAGCTGCAAATGAATTTTTTCTAAAAGCTATCGAGGCAGGAAAAAAGACTGACGAAAAATCAGATTTGGCATATGCGCATTTAGAGTACTCGAAGTTTTTGAATAAGATTGATGAACCCAGAGAAGCGTATAAAAACCTTACTTCCTACAATAAAATTACTGAAGAGTTATATAATGAAGAAAAACTTAAAAGAGCTTCTATTGCTGGATTTAGCCTCGAATTAGACGAGTATAAAAGACAGATTGATAAAATAGAAAATGAAAAAGTAGAACAATATCACAGTCTTAAAAAATCAAGAATAATTGTTATTCTGTTTATTTTGATTTCTCTTATTTTGCTTTTTCTGATTATTACCTTAGTTAAAAATATCAGATTTAAGAAAAAGCACAATTTAGAGCTTCTTAAAGCCAAAGAAATTGCTGAAGAAGCCTCACTGCTTAAAACTCAATTTATTTCGACTATAAGCCATGAATTGCGTACTCCGCTTTATGGTGTTGTAGGTATAACAAATATGCTTCTCGAAGAGCATAAAGAATTATCTCAAAGCCAGCATTTAAGTGCTTTGAAATTTTCTGCCAGATATTTACTGTCCCTGGTAAATGATATTCTTCAAATTAATAAAATAGAAGAAAATAAAGTTGTTCTGGAAACTTTGACATTTAATATTTCGGATGAAATTACAATGATCAAAAATTCACTTTCCTTTTTATCTCAGAAAAACAATAATAAAATCAATGTATCAATTGATCCTAATATTCCGGAGTATTTGATTGGGGATAAATTAAGATTGGCTCAGATTTTAATGAATTTAGTTAGTAATGCATTGAAATTTACTAAAGACGGAGAAGTTGAAATAGTTGTAAATCTTGATAGAATAGAGAGAAAATTATACTTTCTGGATTTTCTTATAAAGGATAATGGTGTTGGAATTGCTGCTGTTGATCAAGGAAAAATCTTTGAAAAATTTGTTCAGGTAGGAAGAAAAGATGAAGATTATCAGGGAACCGGATTAGGGCTGAGTATTGTAAAAAAATTGTTAGGGCTTTTTGGAAGTTCAATAAGTTTAGTAAGTGATATTGGCGAAGGAACTTCTTTTTCGTTTGTAATTCCGTTTGAATACGATCCTGAAAAAACTAAAAGTATTATTGAAGAAATTGAAGTTGATTTGACTTCTAATGAAGTGTTTAAGATTTTAATTGTCGAAGATAATCTTATTAATCAGTTGGTTACTAAGAAAATTATTGAAAAGAACAATTACATCTGCAAAGTTGTAGATGATGGATTTGGTGCACTTAAAATCTTAGAAAATGAAACGTTTGATCTTATTTTAATGGATATAAACATGCCACTAATGAATGGATTTGAAACGACTAAGCGAATTCGTTTGCAAGGTATAAAAACACCAATTGTTGCTCTTACTGCTTTTGATAAAGACGAAATAGCAGAGGAAGCCATTTCGTCAGGAATAAATGATATTATTATAAAACCATTTGAGCCGGTTAAGTTATTTAAAATTATAAATTACTTAATAAGTGAAGTAAAAAATACCGGTCAGGATCATACAAGCATAAAAAAACAACACGGATTTCACTAATTTCACAAACTTAGGTTAACCTATTAAAATTTGTGCAAATTCGTGAAATCCGTGTTCAGATTTGATTATAATATTTGTTTCCAGAAGGTAGGGTTAGTACCAGCGTTTTTTATTTTGTTTAGAAGCATTTGACTTTCTCGATTTGTGAGCACCACCGCTTCGGTTTGAGTTTTTAGGTTTCTCTGCGGCTGCATCAGGACTTCCGGAGTGCCATTGATACGGATGATCTGTGATAGTCTTTACATCAACTTTTATTAATTTTTGAATATCTTTCCAGTAAGGTTCTTCATCTTTACCACAAAATGAAATTGCAACGCCTCCGTTTCCGGCGCGCCCTGTACGTCCAATTCTATGAACATAAGTTTCAGGAATATTTGGTAAATCAAAGTTAATTACAAATGGCAATTGGTCAATATCAATACCTCTGGCAGCAATATCTGTAGCTACAAGAACACCAACTTCTTTGTTTTTGAAAGCGTCTAAAACGCGTTGTCTTGCATTTTGAGATTTGTCTCCGTGAATTGCTTCTGCCGGAATATCTTTTTTACGAAGTGCTTTTACAACATTATCTGCACCATGTTTGGTTCTTGAAAACACCAATACATTAGATAAATCTTCGTTTTTTATTAAATGATATAATAAATTTCTTTTCTCTGTTTTTTCAACAAAATAAACGCGCTGCTCTACAGTTTCAGCAGTTGACGATACAGGCGAAACTTCTACTTTAGCAGGATCTTTCAGGAACATTTCGGCCAATTCACGAATTGCAATTGGCATTGTAGCTGAAAACAATAATGTTTGACGGTTTTTAGGAGTTAGTTTTACGATCTTTTTTACATCGTTTATAAAACCCATATCCAGCATTTGATCAGCTTCATCCAGAACCAAAGTATGTAAATGATCTAAATCAAGAAAACCTTGTTTTTGTAAATCAAGTAATCTTCCAGGAGTTGCTACCAGAATATCGACACCTTTTTTTAGCGTATCTACTTGTGGATTTTGCGAAACTCCTCCAAAGATAGTCAGCTGTGTTAAGTTGGTATATTTTGCATAAGTGTCAAAACTTTGACCAATTTGTACCGCTAATTCACGTGTAGGAGTTACTATAAGAGCACGAATTTGTTTTGCTTTTTTAGTTGAGCCAACAATTCGGTGTAATTGATGTATGATTGGAATGGCAAAAGCTGCCGTTTTTCCCGTACCTGTTTGTGCACAGCCAATTAAATCTCTTCCTGACAGAACAATTGGAATAGATTGTTCCTGAATAGGAGTAGGATTTAGGTAGCCTTCTTCAAATACGGCTTTTTGTATACTTTTTGAAAGTGATAAATCTTCGAATAACATATCTTAGGTATTAAGAATTTAGTTTTAAGTACTAAAATTCTGTGCAAAGATAGTTTTATTCAGCTAATCCTTTATTTGAATCTTATTTTATTTGGCAAAACGATTAATTTCCAGTCGTTAATATTCTTAGAAATTATTCTTTTTCGTTATTGGCTTTAATAAAATCAGTCACTAAATAACCAATTAATTTACCAATTAGATTATTGTTTGGAGAATCGGCAAGATCTGGTGCTCCTTCGCAAATATGCAAATAAGTAGCATTTCTGTGCTGTCCGAAAAACGATATAAACTGCCTTAATTCTTCAACCGAAAATCCGCTGATTGTCATGGCGCTGCTGGCAATGTTTGGAATAGCATCTAAATCAATTTCGATCCCAAAAGAATCTGTTCTGATAAATTCTAAAGCCAAAGCCATTTCTCTGCTAAAATCTTTCTCCTTGCGGATATTGACGCTGTCATAAGTATTGTAGCGAACACGATCTTCAAGTTTTTTGATAATATCCAGGACACTTTTTGAAGTGTAATTTTCGTGTAAACCAAAAATGAAATACCTTTTCAGGAATCCTTCTTCGTAGGCATATGAGAAACCATTTCCGCTGTGACGTCCTTCGAGAATTCTAAAATCTGAATGAGCATCAAAATTAATCGCGTTTATTGGTTTTCCTTTGGCCAGAGCCGAACCTTTTATATTTCCGTAAGCATTATTATGACCTCCGCCAATAATTATAGGAGTTTTCCCTGCTTTTACAATGGTAAAAATAATGTGCGAAACTTCTTTGTCAATTTTTTCTACTAACTGGCTTAGTTTTGATCGATCATCAATGTCGTTGAAATCAAGATTTTCGACATCTCGCATTTCTTCAGTAACATTAATTTGTCCTAAAACAATAATTTGGCTGCCTTTTGAAAAACGATTGTGCTGAATGTTGGCAATGCTTTTAATGGCGCTTTCCCATGCAGAGGCCGCTCCGGGTCTACCGAAGTTAGCGCGTATGCCAATGTCTTCGGGGATTCCCAAAAGCACATATTTAGCTTCACTTTCTTTTAAGAACTTGAGTTTGTCTACTCCTTTCGGAATAACAATCATTTTCTCTCCAAATTTTATTTCACCACTTCGGTGATTTGTGACTTTTGCTAAATCATTTACAGTAAAAGGAATTACTTTCTCCATGAAAAAAAAATATTTTCCAAAAATAATATAATTGTAACAACTTACGTTATTACCTTTATATTAATTCTTAAATTTGTTTTAAAGAAAATTATTTAAATATGGAAAACCCAAAGAACAACAACTCGAGTCTAAAGGCGATAATCGCAGTTTTAGCAGTCCTACTAATTGGTAGCTTAGTGTATATTTTTAAATTGTCTTCTGATACAGAGGTGGTTAAGACGGAGCTTACGTCAACCATGACAGAGAAAGAATCTGTTATGAAAGATTTGAAAGAATTGAAAGCAACTTATGATGCTGCAATTGCTGAAAACACTTCTATGTCTGATGAGTTAATTCAGGAAAGAGATAAAGTAGTAGCTTTGATGGATGATTTGAATAAATCAAAAGGTGATGTGTCTAAATTCAGATCACAAGTTCAGGCTATGCAAGGTAAAATGAAAACTCTTGTGGCTGAAAACGACGAATTGAAAAAACAGAATGGTGTTTTGACAGTTCAAAGAGACAGTACTATTACAGTTTTAGGAGAGTCTAAAAAATATAATGAAGTATTAGTTGGTCAAAACGAAGAATTGGCTAAAACAGTTGAAAAAGGTTCTAAGTTATCAATTTTAAACACAAAAACAGCTGCTTACAAATTAAGAAGCTCAGGAAAACAAATCGAAACAGATAAAGCGAGTCGTGCTGATGTTTTGAAAATTAGTTTTACAATTGCTGAAAATCAAATTGCTAAATCTGGAGATAAAACGTATTATGTACAAGTTATTGATTCTAAAAACAATGTTTTAGGAGAAAAGAAAACAGAAACTTTTGGAGACAATACTTTAACTTACAGTTTTAAAACAAATGTTAAATACGAAAATAAAACTGTTAATGTTAGTGAAGATTTACCAGGTAAAGATTTTGAGAAAGGAACTTATTTTATCAATGTTTTTGACAGTGGTGAATTAGTTTCTAAAACAAGTTTTAACTTGAGATAATAAGTGGTCGAAAAATAGAATACCACTAAAATATTAAAGGTCTGTAAAGTTTTTACAGACCTTTTTTTTGTTCTTTATGTCCTTTCTAATAGTTGAAGTCACGGGTTGTAATTGCAAATGTTATGACATAGGCAGCGGTTTTAACCGTTGCAGGTTAAATGTAATTAAATATCATAATGATTTAAAAACTACGGATTTCTATTTATTCTACAATTTTACCGTCTAGAAAAACGCTTTCAATTAAATTACTGCCAAATGCATAAGGAATTTGATAGTAAGACGAAATTGGTTTTGTAAGGATTAAATTGGCTTTTTTACCTTTCGTAATACTTCCGTGAGTTTCTGAGATTCTCATTGCATAAGCTCCATTAATAGTTGCAGCATTTATGGCTTCTTCCGGCGTCATTTTCATTTTGATACAAGCTGTTGCGACTACAAAATTCATATTTCCTGATGGAGTAGAACCGGGGTTAAAATCAGTTGCTAAAGCTAATGGTAAACCTGCTTTTATCATTTCGCGAGCAGGAGTATACGGAATGCTCAAAAAATAAGAACAAGATGGTAATGCTACAGGCATTGTTTCGGTACCTTTTAAGGCTTCAATGTCTTCCGGGTTCATAATTTCAAGATGATCGACAGAAAGAGCGTTAAATTTGATTCCGGCTTGTATTCCTCCGATAGAATTAAATTGATTTACGTGGATTTTTGGCTTTAAGCCGAATTTTATTCCCGCATCCATTATTTTTTCGGTTTCTTCGACAGAAAAATAGCCAGTTTCGCAAAATACATCAACAAAATCAGCTAGTTTGTCCTGAGCAATTTCGGGTAACATTTTGGTTATGATTTCGTCAATATAACCTGCTTTATTTTCTTTGTAATGTAATGGAAAAGCATGCGCACCCAGAAAAGTAGCTTTTATAGTAATTGGATAATTTTCGGCCAGTTTTTTAATTACGCGAAGCATTTTCAATTCACCTTCAATTGTTAATCCGTAACCAGATTTAATTTCGACAGCTCCCGTTCCTAAATGCATAACTTCTTCTAAGCGAAGTTTTGACTGCTCATAGATTTCTTCTTCTGAAGTTTCGTTGAGTTTTTTAGCCGAATTTAAAATTCCGCCACCGCGATTAGCAATTTCTTCGTATGAAAATCCATTGATTCTATCCGCAAATTCCTGTTCGCGATTACCGGCATAAACAATGTGTGTGTGGCTGTCGCACCAAGATGGAAGTATAATTTGGCCTGTTGCATCGATAATTTTGTCAGCTTTAATTTCTGCCACATTATCCATTGATCCAAAATCTGCAATAAGATCATCTTTTATAAGTAAAAAAGCATTTTTAATGGTTGGAAGTTCTGCCATTTCGGCTCCTGAAACTTTAGAAATTGAAGTTTCACGAACCTGAAGAAGTTCTTTTATATTTGTTATAAGAGTTGTCATGATATAGATTTAATGGTATAAAGGTATTTTAAAACACAAATTTCACAAATTATCACGGAATAATTAGTGATAATTTGTGAAATTCGTGTTTCTGGATTGGAATTTGGGATTTAAAACATTGGAATTTATTCCTTTATTCCGAAACTGTTATTTCAAACATTTTGCTCCAATTTTTACCGGTTACAAAAATGGTTTTAGTTTTAGGATTGTAAGCAATTCCATTTAAAACATCTTCTGTGGTGACATCGGTCATAGATTTGCGTAAATCTGACATGTTTAAAATTCCTTCAACTGCGCCAGAAGCTGGGTTCACAACTGCAATTGCATCCTTAAACCAAACATTAGTATAGATTTTACCATTAATCCATTCTAATTCGTTTACGGCTTTGATTTTTGAAGTTTCTGAATAAACATTAATGTAATCGATCATTTTTTGAGTTGAAGGATCCATTTTCCAGATTTTCTCCGTTTTATCAGTTTGATAAATGTATTTACCATCATTTGTCATTCCCCAACCTTCAATGTCTTTGTCATAGGCAAACGTTTTTTCCAGTTTAAGAGTTTTGGCATCATAGATAAATCCAGTTTTATTTTGCCAGGTCAATTGAAATAATTTTCCGTTGATAAAAGTAATTCCTTCACCAAAGTATTTTTTATCAAGATCAATTTGTTTGAAAATTTTACCTGTCTTATAGTCGTATTTTCTTAGATATGAAGCGCCTTCTTGTCCTGTACTTTCATATAAGGTATCATTGTGAAATTCCAATCCTTCGGTAAACGATTTTTTATCATGCGGATAGGTATTGATCACTTTGTATTTTAATAATTTAGGTTCAACGTTCGAAACCAACTCAACACGTTTAGTTGCGTCAGAAGAATCAGAACCAAAATAAATAGTTGCTTTTAAGTATTGGTAACCTAATTTTTGATCTTTTAGAGGAAAATTAAATTTTTCAGCTCCTTTTGTACTTCCCACTTTTTTGTCATTTATAAAGTAGGCAACACTGTCAATTTCTTTCGAATTTGGGTTTAAAATTCCGATAGAAATTGATTCTTGAGGTAAAAAATGCGCAGGAAAAGCAGAGTCATCGATATTAAATAAAGAATTTTCACCTTTATTTTTATCTCCACATCCAACTAATGTGATTCCTAATAAAATGACAGCTAGGAAGTTATATTTTTTCATAGTTTAAAATTTGAATAAGCCAATATACAACGATATTTTTATAGCAACAAAGCTCTTGCAAAAATATAAAAAGATTGTATATTTGCACCGGCAAGTCCTACACGACCAGCTCCTGCAGACTCCCCCAGGATGGGAACATAGCAAGGGTACGTGGTTGAGCGGTGCGATGTAGGTCGCTTGCCATTTTTTATTTTATCGTCCCGAAGTTTCGGGATTTTTTTTAGAATTAATGCAAAAGTAGTCTTCCTTATGGAGGATTTTTTTATTTTTGGACCTTTCATAAAGTTAGAAGTTAAATGTTAGAGGTTAAAAGTTTTATCCCAAAACATCAACTCATAACTTATAACTCAAAACTTACCTAAATGAGCAAAGTTGTTTTAATTACAGGAGGATCTTCAGGAATTGGAAAATCAATTGGTGAATTTTTACACAAAAAAGGTTTCGTTGTTTACGGAACGAGCAGAAATCCTGAAAAAGTACTGAATTCTATTTTTCCACTTGTAGCCTTAGATGTTCGAAATGCGGAATCAATAAAAACGGCTGTGGCTAATATTATTGCAACTTCAGGAAGATTAGATGTTGTAATTAATAATGCAGGTGTTGGTATTACTGGTCCGTTAGAAGAAATTCCGATGGAAGAAATCAAGAACAATTTTGAGACTAACTTTTTTGGTCCAATTGAAGTTATGAAAGCTGTTTTGCCACAAATGCGTGAACAAAAATCGGGTTTGATTATTAATATTACTTCAATTGCCGGTTATATGGGGTTGCCATATCGTAGCGTTTATTCGGCATCAAAAGGAGCTTTAGAATTAATTACTGAGGCTTTGCGTATGGAAGTTAAATCTTTTGGAATTGAGATTACGAATGTAGCGCCGGGTGATTTTGCAACTAATATTGCTTCAGGTCGCTATCATGCGCCTGTTATAAATGGTTCTGCTTACGAAAAAGTTTATGGAGATACGCTGGCAACTATGAATGATCATGTTGATGCAGGAAGTAATCCAGATGAAATGGCTGAGTTTGTTTATAGAATAATGCAGGAAAAAAAGCCTAATGTTCATTATAAGGTTGGGGCTTTTATGCAAAAATTCTCGATTGTTTTAAAACGTGCTCTTCCGGATAAAGTATACGAAAAAATGTTAATGAATCATTATAAGTTGTAATTTTGCACGAAATTTGCGTGAGGGATAGAGGCGTTATCCTTTTGTGAAGAGAAACGGAACAAAAGATATAGCCGAAAGCCCGACCCTTGTGGTCACGCCCAAAATATGAACACAATTAAATAGATATAATTATGAAATTTTTTATTGACACAGCTAATTTAGCTCAAATTAAAGAAGCACAAGCTTTAGGTGTTTTGGATGGTGTAACAACTAACCCATCTTTGATGGCAAAAGAAGGTATCACTGGAAAAAATAACATCTTGAAGCATTATGTTGACATCTGTAATCTTGTTGAAGGTGATGTAAGTGCTGAAGTAAATGCGCTTGATTATGATGGAATGATTAAGGAAGGTGAGGAGTTGGCTGAATTGCATGAGCAAATCGTAGTAAAATTGCCAATGACTAAGGAAGGTGTTATGGCTGCAAAATATTTTTCGGATAAAGGAGTTAAAACTAATGTAACTCTTGTATTTTCTGTTGGTCAGGCTTTATTGGCTGCAAAAGCTGGAGCTACTTATGTTTCTCCGTTTATTGGTCGTTTAGACGATGTTTCGACTGATGGATTGAATTTGATCGAAGAGATTAGATTGGTATATGATAATTATGGTTATGAAACTCAAATTTTAGCGGCTTCTGTGCGTCATACAATGCATATTGTAAACTGTGCTAAAATTGGTGCTGATGTTATGACTGGACCTCTTTCTGCAATTTACGGATTGTTGAAACACCCATTAACTGATATTGGACTTGCTCAGTTTGTTGCTGATTTCGAAAAAGGGAACAAATAATTTTCCTTTTAATATAATTTAAATCGCCATTTTCGTCAGAAACATGGCGATTTTTTTTACTTTTATATGTCTAAAATAGAAGTACATATGAAAAAAGTTGTCCTGATTTTGGCATTTTTGGTAATTAATATTTCAGTAAATGCACAAGCCAAAGTAGTAACATCGGTAAATGAAGCTGGTGATGTAGCTACTTTTGAGTTGGATTGTTCTACGCAGTTTCAGACGCTCGCCAAAGGTTTGCGTTACAATATTACACGTCATGAGTTTAAAGGACCTGAATTGAAAAATTCTTATCGTTTATTATTAGTAATGGACGGTTTTTACACGAAAACGCTAAATAATTCGATGACTATTTCGGCTGTATTAAGTGATGGAACGGTCCTAGAAGCCAAAAAGATAATTGAAGATGATGGTTTTTTTGACGGCGCCTGTACATTGAAAATTAAAGACCCAAAAGCACTTTTAGCGGCTAATATTGATAAAGTTATTGTTCATGCTGATAAAGATGTTGTGTACACATTATCAGAAAAAAACAGAGCTACTTTTAAAGAAAATTTAAACGCAGTTATAACTGCTAAATAAAAATTTTAAAAAAAAACAATAAAAAAATTCCAAATTCCAATCATTGATAAAATTGGAATTTGGAATTTAAAATTTGATTTTTTTATAAAGGTTTAGTGACCTCCACCGCTACCTTCAACATGGCTAATTCCTTGTCGTTTTAAGATTTTAGGGCAATAGAAACCATAGAATCCTAAATATGCAAAACCAATAAGTGGTACGATATAAGAGAAATGTGTCCATGTGATACCAAATATTCCGTTAGGACTAGTAAGGTCAATATCACAAATACTTCCTTGAACTAAAGGAATAACTCCACCTCCAAGAATCATCATAATTAAGAAAGATGAAGCTTTTCCTGTGTTTTTTCCTAAACCTGCAATCGCTAAATCGAAGATAGAAGGCCACATGATAGATAGGAATAAACCTCCGGAGATAAAGAAGAATTTAGCAATTTGAGGATCTGGACAAACTAATCCGGCTAACATCATTATTAAGCCTGATGCTCCAAAAAGCATTAAAGTTTTTCCGGCATTTTTTCCACCTACAAAACTTACTGCTATAAATAACAAGATCCAGATTGGGTAGATATAGAATGAAGAAACGTCGTGTGCAGCAAATTTGTTAGCTCCAATAATTACTCCAAATGCAATAGCAGGAACAATAAATTTTAACAGTCTATTTACTAGGTTTGAAGTATTGAAAACGTTTACTCCACCATTCCAACGACCAATCATTAAACTTCCCCAATAAAGAGAAATAAATGGAGCGATTGAATCTTCTAAAACACTTCCGAATTCACTTGTTTTTAATAAAGCAGGAAGATTACTAATGATAGTTACCTCAGTTCCAACGTAGATAAAGATTCCTAACATACCTAAGTATAGTTGTGGATAGTCAAGAATATTGAATTTTTGATGTGGGTGTTTAATTATAGCTTCTTCTTCTTTTACCGGATCTTCGATTTTAGAGAAGTTCATAAAAATGGCAACGATAATAAAAGCAAGTCCAAGAATAATAAAAGGCAGTTTAATATCTTCTAATGAAAGTGAAGTTTTTTTGTCATCTCCCATTCCAAACAATGCAATACCTAATAAAATAGCTCCAATTGTTGTTCCGAAAGAGTTTATACCTCCTGCTAAAGTTAAACGGTGCGCTCCGGTTTGTGGGCTTCCCATTTTAATAGCTAAAGGGTTTGCTACAATTTGTTGAATTGAAAAACCTAATCCTACTGTAAATAATGCGGTTAAGAAGAATGGAAAGCTTTCCATTGTTGCCGCAGGAACAAATAAAAATGATCCAAAAGCTGACAGAACTAATCCAGCAGAAAGTGTTTTTTTATATCCGAATCTTTGTAAAATATCCATTTTTAAGGATACCAGAAAGAAAATTATTGATCCTACAAAGTAAGAAACATAAAATGCCCAAGCTACTAATTGAGACTGGACTTGAGATAGAGTAAATACTTTTTTGAATACTGGAATTAGGATATCATTGGCCGAACCAACAAAACCCCAAAAGAAGAAAACAATTATCAAAGAGATAAACTGTCCCCATTTGGTTTGAACATTTTCTGAACTCATAATTTAAAGGTTAATTTTTTACTTAATATGTTTTTTGAAGACCGTAAATATATTTGTTAAGTATATCAAAAAAAAATTATTAATAAAAAATAATGTTAAATTTAAACCAACAACCATATTTATTCAACAAAGTGTTAGTTTTTATAGAGTTATAAATGTTAATATTTATTCGAGAATTTTGTTTTTTACCTCTTTGCTGTAATTTCTGCCAATAGGAATGGTATAAGACTGAATCTGGATTCGATTTCCTTCTATGGATTTTACTTTATTTAATGCAATTACGTATGATTTGTGAATTCGTAAGAAGCGGTCAGCTGGTAATTCTTCCGATAATGAGGTTAAAGATTTGTGTGTAATGTAGGTTTTATCAGGAGTTACAACTTTTATATATTCCTTCATTCCTTCGACAAATAAAATTTCTTCAATATTAATTTTCATCATTTTTTTATCGACTTTAATAAAAATATGAGAATCTCCTTTGGTGGTTTCTACTTTAATATTGTTTTTTAAATTGAATTCGGTTGTGATTTTATTAATACATTTTATAAATCGTGGTAACGGGATTGGTTTTACCAAATAATCTAAAACATCAAGATCATAACTTTCGGCAGCAAATTCTCTAAATGCAGTTGTAATAATGACTTTGGTTTTGCTTTCGATTAAACTAATCAATTCAAATCCTGTCATCATGGGCATATTAATGTCTAGAAAAACAGCATCGACAGAAGTGCTGTTTATAAAATCGAGCGCTTCCAGAGAATTATTAAATGTACCAATTACTTCAAAATCTGTAAAATTGGCAAAGTAATTCTGCAGGACTTTGATGGCTAATGGCTCATCATCAATCAACACGCATTTAATCTTCATCATTAATAGGTATTTGCAAACGGATTATATAGTAATTGAATTTAGTGTTATGTTTTAAACTGAAATTGTTCTTATAAATTAATTTTAATCGTTTTTTGGTATTGACTAGTCCAATTCCTCCTTTTAAATTAAGATTTTGTGAAATTACAAAATTATTTAAGATTTCAAAATCTAACATTTTATTGTCAATAACTTTACAGTTTATCTTTATTTTTAAGTTAGGGTTGTTTAAGCTCCCATGCTTAAAGGCATTCTCGACCAAAGAAATGAAAATTAGCGGAGGAACAACAATATCATCAATATTAGATTCTAAGTTTATCGTAACTTCTACATTCTCAAAGCGTAGTTTCTCAATTTCGATATAATTTTGAATATAATCAATCTCTTTTATTAAAGGAACAAATCTTGTCCCTTTTACATCATATAAAACATATTCCATCAAATTTGACAGTTTTATAATTACATCAGGAACCTTGTCTGAAGATTCTAATGATAATGCATAAAGATTATTTAATGTGTTGAAGAAAAAATGTGGCTGAATTTGATTTTCAAGATATTTTAATTTGATTTTAAATTGATTCTCTCTTAATGATCTGTTTCTTTCTCGTTCTCGTAACCAGGTCAAAGTAAGGTAAACAGAAGATGCCATTGCTAGAACATACAATTCACCAATGCAAACAGCTACAATATGATTGATTTCAAACGGATGATATTCCCGATTTGCTTCCGGCCAGATATTCTCAGATATTATATAATAGGTAAGGGCTGTTTTTAATAAATAGAGTACAAAGAGACTTGCGAGTAGATAAACAGTGTATTTTATGTATTGCTGTTTGAGTACATATTTGGGAACTAATACAAACAAGTTAAAATAGACCAGGGGAATAACTAATGAAAATTCAATTAGGTTCGATTTGAATGCATAACGGTAATCATTAAAATAAGCGCCCCATCTCAAAAAATTGAGTATAAAGTATACACCCCAGAACCAAATGTGATTTTGAAGTTTAATGTCAAATTTTAACTTTCGAATTTCGCTCAACTTATTGTGCAGGTTATTGGTTTGTCTGGTTTCGGGCCATAAATAAAATGCAACTTTAAACAATTAGTTGCTTAATCGCAATTCTTTTGAATATTATTTTGAAAAAAAAGATAATTAATGTGTTTTTTATATGGTACAACGTTTTCGTAAAACATATTATTGATTGTTTTGTGTCGTTGGTTTAAAATTTATAGTCGTTCGTATAAATTATTTTTTTTAACAATCCCTTAAGAATAAATTTACATCATAACTAACAAAATAAATAAACATGAAAAAAATTTTCTTAATCTTTATGATTGTTTTTACGGCGCAAGTTTCGCTTGCACAAGTAAAGAATGTTAAAGGTGTGATTACAGATTCTGATGGGATGCCGTTACCTGGGGCATCTGTTGCTGTACAAGGAGGTCAAAAAGGTACTACTACCGATTTTGACGGTTTGTACACAATTGAAGTGCAAAAAGGACAAACTTTAGTTTTTAGCTATGTTGGTCTTGAAACACAAAGTATAGTTGTAGGTGATGCTGCTACAATTAATGTAAAAATGCAACAAGCAGCATCTAATGCGCTTAGCGAAGTTGTTGTAACATCATTAGGTATAAAGAAAACGAGAAAATCTTTAACTTATGCAGCTCAGGAATTAAAAGGTGAAGAGCTAACTCGTGTAAAAGATGCCAACGTTATTAATACAATTGCTGGTAAAATTGCCGGTGTTGCCGTAACAAAAAGTGCGGGAGGTACTGGAGGTTCTACAAAAGTATTAATTCGTGGTAACTCTTCTGTTTCAAATAGCCAACCTTTATATGTTATTGATGGTATCCCGATGTTAAATTCAGGTTCAGGACAACCTAATGATACATTTGGTAGTTTAGCTGGAGGTAACCGTGATGGAGGAGATGTTATTTCTTTAGTGAATCCTGATGATTACGAAGGAATGACAGTTCTTAAAGGTGCTGCTGCTTCTGTACTATATGGTTCTCAAGGAGCAAATGGTGTAATTTTACTTTCTTCTAAAAAATCTAAAGAAGGAAAAGCAAATATCACTGCATCTTCTGTAACTACTTTTGAAACTGCGGCTTATCTTCCTAAATTCCAAACAGATTACATTGCTGCAAAAGGAGCAGATGAATCTTGGGGAGCCAAACAAAGTTCTCATGATCACGTAAAAGATTTCTTCAATACAGGAACAACGCAAATTACTTCAGTAGGATATTCAATTGGTTCTGAAAATTCTTCAACAGGCTTTTCATATGCTAATACATCAGCAACTGGTATTACACCAGGAAATAGTTTAAAGAAAAATAATTTTGGAATTCGTCAAACGGCTAAATTTTTAAATAACAAATTGACTTTTGGAGCTAATGCAAATTACACAAGTCAAACTATTGCTAATAAGCCGGTTAATGGTTTTTATTTCAACCCATTAACAAGTGTTTATTTAATGCCAAGAGGAAATGATTTCAATTATTACAAAGATAATTACGAAGTTTTTGATCCAACAAGAAACTTAATGGCACAAAACTGGATGACTAATAGAGATATTATGCAAAATCCTTATTGGGCAATTAACAGAAATAAATCTGAAGATAAAAATGATTTTTTTAACGGAGCTTTATCTTTATCATACAAAGCTAATAATTGGTTAACTATTGCTTCAAGATATAGTTATAACAGAATAACTAGTATTTTTGATAAAAGAATATTTGCTACAACTCAAGGAACTCTTTCTAATGCAAATGGTAGATATATAAATGAGAATTCATTAAGTACACAACGTTATGCTGATTTAATAGCTACAATCAATACAAAAATTGGTTCTGATTTCACCTTCAACGCAAACGTTGGTACAAGTATCACTAATACATTAACAAATCAAAAAACGATTTTAGATTCAGGAATTAGTGCAGGGTTAGTTTATGCTAACTGGTTTACATTAGCAAATTTTGTAAATAATGCAAATAATTATCAAACAATAGATTCTAGAAGAGAAGTGCAGTCAGTTTTTGCTGCTACAACTTTTGGTTACAAAGATATGTTATTCTTAGATCTTGCTGGAAGAAACGATTGGTCGTCAACATTAGCAAATACTGGAACATCAAGTTATTTTTATCCATCTGTTGGTGTAACTGCACTTATCAGCGAAATGGCTACAATGCCTGAGTGGATTAATTTTGGTAAAGTTCGTGGTACTTATGCACAAGTTGGTAATGATATTTTTCCTTTTATTTCAACTCCAACATACTACTTCAGACCAGGTTTTACAGATCCAAAACCAAATGCGGGGCCAAAAACAGGAACAACTTTGAAACCTGAGTTAAAATCAGAATTCGAGTTTGGTACTGAGTGGAGAATGTTTAATAACAGATTAGGTTTTGAGGTTTCATACTATAGCTCTGAAACTAAAAACCAATATTTACAAGTTGTTGCACCAGTAGGAAACCAAGAGGGAGTTGATCTTTATGGTTTCAATGCAGGAAGTATTGAAAATAAAGGTTTTGAGGTTGTACTAAACGCAGGTATTATCAGAGGTGATAAATTCTCTTGGGATTCATCTATTAACTTTTCACAAAATAAGAACAAAGTAAAAGAACTTCCTGACAATATTGGAAGTAGAGTTAATTTAACTGAAGCAGGTGTAAATAGTTACAGATACGCTTTAATTGAAGGAAGACCTTATGGTGTTATTGAAGGTATTAACTTCAAGAAAGATGCACAAGGAAGAATTTTATTAAATGATGACGGAACTTTCCAAAAAACTGGTTTCGAAGAAGTTGGTAACTCTAACCCTAATTTTATGTTAGGTTTTTCTAACACATTCAAGTTTGGAGCATTCTTCGCAAATGTATTGCTTGATGGTCGTTTTGGAGGTGATGTAATGAGTTTGACTCAAGCTCAAAATGACTCTTTTGGAGTTTCAAAAGCAACTGGAGATGCTAGAAATGCAGGTGGTGTTACTATTAATGCAGTTAAACCTGACGGAACAGCAGTTACAACAATGGATGCTAAATCTTACTATACACAAGTTGGAGGTAGAGCTGGAATTACTGGCGAATATGTTTATTCTGCAACAAATGTAAGTGTTAGAGAGGTTTCTGTAGGATATAACTTTAATCCTAAAACAATACCTTTCATTAATACTGCAAGTATTTCATTAATTGCTAGAAACTTATTCTTTATCTACAAAGATGCTCCTTTTGATCCAAATATTGCATTAAGTACTGGTCAAGGTCTTCAAGGAGTTGATATTTATGGTTTGCCATCTACTAGAAGTATCGGTCTTAATTTAAATGTAACTTTCTAAATTTAAAAAAAATGAAACTAAATAAAATAGCAAAAGCAGCTATCTGTATCTCATTACTTACCGCAGTAGGTTGTACAGGTGATTTTGAAGATATAAATACTAATCCAAATGGTTTTACGCCAAAGGAGTTAGAACAAGATTTTAATAGCATTAAAGGAGGTTTCGCTCCAATGTTTAACAATATACAAGTATTGACTCCAGAATGGGTTTATCAATTACAGCAAGGATTAAGTTGTGACATCTGGTCTGGATATATGGCAACTCCAACAGGTTTTGCAGGAGGTATAAACAATACAACTTATTCATTAGTTGATGGTTGGAACGTTTTTAACTGGGATTATGCTTATAAATATGTAATGTTTAACGCATTCGATATTGCCAATAAATCAAAAGGTAAGTATGATCAGTTTTATGCACTTTCATTGATTTTGAAAGTTGAAGGAATGCATAGAGTTACTGATACTTGGGGACCAATCATCTATTCTAAATTTGGTTCTCCAGATACAACTATTCCTTATGATTCGCAAGAAGAGGTTTATAATCAAATGTTTAGTGAGTTAGATTTTGCTGTCACTGAACTGACAAAAAGAGTAGATGCTGGTGAAGCTTCAACTTTTGTTTCAACTGACTTGTCTGCATATGGTGGAGACTATAAAGCATGGGTGAAATTTGCAAACACTTTACGTTTAAGATTAGCAATGCGTATTGTTAAAGTTAATCCAGCTTTAGCTAAAGCACAAGCTGAAAAAGCAGTAGCTCAAAAATTTGGAGTATTCACTACAAATGCAGATTTATTTAAAGTTGTATCTCCAGTTTATACAAACCCTATTGCTACAATTAGTGGTTCTTGGTTAGATATTCGTATGTCAGCTGATATGGAGTCTATCTTAAAAGGATATAATGATCCTAGAACTGCTACTTATTTCGATACATCAACTCAGTTTCCTGGTGAATACAAAGGTGTACGTACTGGTATTGCAATTAATGGTAAAGGAGATCATCAGGATTTTTCTGGAATAGGTGCTGTTGTTAGATCTAAAGAAATTGTTTTAATGACAACTGCAGAAGCGTATTTCTTGAGAGCTGAAGGGGCATTGAGAGGTTGGAGCATGAATGGAACGGCACAGGCATTATATGAGGAAGGAATTAAAGCATCGTTTGATCAAAGAGGCGCTTCTGGTGCAGCTGCTTATATTGCAGATAATGTGAAAACGGCTATTGCTTATGTAGATCCTAACTTTCCTGAGAATAATTCAGTTCCTGTAAATAATGTTACAGTTGCTTGGGATGCTGCTGCAACAAATGAAGTTAAATTGCAAAAAATCATTACTCAAAAATGGATTGCTGGTTTCCCAGAAGGACAAGAAGCTTGGTCTGATTACAGAAGAACAGGTTATCCTAAACTTTTCCCTGTACTTAAAAATTATAGTGGAGGAACAATTACTACTCAATTTGGCGTTCGAAGAATTAATTATGTTACATCTGAGAAAGCAGCTAACGCAGGTGGTGTTGCTACCGGAGTTGCTAAATTAGGCGGACCAGATACTGGAGGAACTAGACTTTGGTGGGATACTACAGGTCCTAATTTCTAAAAAGAATTTAAGATTAAAAGAATTTAAGTTTGGTTAGTAGATGTGGTATAAGCAATGGAAATTGCTTATACCATTTCAAAAACCAAAATTGTAAATAGAAAAAAAGAAAAAGAAATGAAAAGTGCTTTAGAAATAAAACCTGATATCAGCTATAAAAGCGCGGGAAAATTTGAAGAAACTCGATTTGAAAAAATCCACAACGAAATCTTCAAAAGTTCTGTAGAAGCTTCAGTAATTGTAGCGCAGGAAATTGCGCAATTAATTAGATCTAAACAAGAAAAAGGTAAATCTTGCGTATTAGGTTTAGCAACAGGTTCTTCTCCTATAAAAGTATATGAGGAATTAGTGAGAATGCACAGAGAAGAGGGATTAAGTTTTAGCAATGTAATTACGTTCAATCTGGATGAATATTATCCAATGACCAAAGAGAACAATCAGAGCTATCACTATTTCATGCATCAGCATCTTTTTAATCATATTGATATCAACCCGGATAATGTTAATATTCCTGATGGAACCGTACATATTGATGAACTAAATCAATATTGTATTGATTATGAAATGAATATTAAAAATGCAGGAGGTCTTGATTTTCAATTATTAGGTATTGGCCGTACAGGTCACGTAGGTTTCAACGAACCGGGATCACACATCAACTCAGGAACCAGAATTATTACACTGGATCACATTACAAGAGTAGATGCTTCATCAGATTTTAATGGTATTGATAACGTTCCTAAAAGAGCGATTACCATGGGAGTTTCTACGATCTTGAGATCAAAAAGAATTGTATTAATGGCTTGGGGACAAAACAAAGCCGATATCATCAAAAGAACTATTCAGGGTGATATCAGTTCAGAAGTTCCAGCTACATTTTTACAAAATCATCCTAATGCAACTTTCGTATTAGACCAGTCTGCAGCATCTGAATTAACACGTTTTAAAACGCCTTGGTTAGTGGGAGAATGCATTTGGAATCAGGAATTAAAAAGCAAAGCGATTGTTTGGTTGTGCCAAAAAACAAAACAATCTATTTTAAAGTTAACAGACAGAGATTACAACAACAACGGAATGTCTGATCTTTTGGCGCAAGAAGGTTCTGCTTATGATTTGAACATTAATATGTTCAATGTCTTGCAGCATACCATCACAGGATGGCCGGGTGGAAAACCAAATACCGACGATTCATACCGTCCGGAAAGAGCTAATCCTGCAAAAAAACGAGTGATTCTTTTTAGTCCGCATCCAGACGATGATGTGATTTCTATGGGAGGAACTTTTTCAAAATTGATAAAACAAGGTCATGATGTACATGTTGTATATCAAACCTCCGGAAATATTGCTGTTACAGACGACGAGGCTTTAAAATTTGCAGAAGTTGCTAAAGATTTCGTTGGCGATGGAGCCTCAGGAATCAACTTTAAATCTGTAATTGAGTTTTTGAATAATAAATCAGAAAATCAAATAGATTCATTAGAAGTTCGAAAATTAAAAGGACTTATCAGAAGAAGAGAGTCTTATGCAGCAACAAGATACATTGGTTTAAAAGATGAGAATACACACTTTTTAGATCTTCCGTTTTATGAAACAGGGCAAGTAAAGAAAAATCCGTTAGGTCCTGAAGATATTGCTATTGTAAAAGATATTATTGCTCAAATCAAACCGCATCAGGTATTTGCTGCAGGAGATTTAGCAGATCCGCACGGAACACACGAAGTTTGCCTAAACGCAATCTTTGCAGCCATGAAAGAACTGAAACCAGAGAAATACATGGACGATTGTTGGTTATGGTTATACAGAGGAGCTTGGCATGAATGGGATATTCATGAAATTGATATGGCAGTTCCGCTTTCTCCATCAGAAGTATTATTAAAACGTCATGCGATTTTGTACCACCAATCTCAAAAAGACCGAGTAATGTTTCAAGGAAATGACTCCAGAGAATTCTGGGTTAGAGCAGAAGATCGTAATAAAAATACAGCCATTTTATATGATGAATTAGGATTGGCAGAATATGAAGCAATTGAAGCTTTCAAACGTTTTGATTACTAGAGTTGTTTTTTAAGATTCGGTTTTTGGAGCGAATCAAATTCAAAATTCAGATTGATTTCATAGCGATTTGTGAGGTTCAATAGAGAGATCATTCTGAGTTTTGTTTCTATTATCTATTATTAATGTTATCTCAGGATAACATCTTTTCAAAAACATTAAAAATGAAATATTTATTAGTCCTACTATTAGCAGGTGTGACCTCTAGTGCTCAAATTCAAAAAGAGCAGCTAAATCTTATGCCGTGGCCTCAAAGTGTTGTTGTAAACGATGGGAATTTTGCTTTAAATAAAGATTTTAAAGTAAACATTACCGGAAATCCTAATCCCCGAATTTTTGGTGGAGTAACTCGCTTTTTGCGTCGCTTAGACGGTAGAACTGGTATTTTTTTTCAACAAGGTTTTATTACAAAATTAAATGAAGTTCCAACAGCAGAGCTTCAGATTAACTGTACTAAAAGCGGAAAAATTGGTTTATATGAAGATGAAAGTTATCATTTAGACATTAAACAGAATCAAATTACGATAAATGCAACAAGCGATTTAGGAGCTTTACACGGTCTTGAAACGTTATTGCAAATGTTGCAGAATAACAATAACACATTTTCTTTTCCGATCTCACAAGTTTCCGATTTTCCAAGATTTACCTGGAGAGGTTTAATGATTGATGTTTCAAGACATTTTCAGCCAATTGATGTTATCAAAAGAAACATTGACGGATTGGCTGCTATGAAAATGAATGTTTTTCATTGGCATTTAGTTGACGATCAAGGTTGGAGAATTGAAATGAAAAAACATCCAAAACTAATAGAATTAGCTTCGGATGGAATGTATTACACACAAGAGGAAATTAAAAATATCGTAAAGTATGCTGATGAGCGCGGTATTTTAGTAGTTCCTGAAATAGATGTTCCTGGTCATGGATCTGCAATTTTAACGGCTTATCCGGAAATTGGAAGTAAAGTGATTACATTGACAGGAGGAACTTCTGAAAAAAATATTCAAGGTACAGCAATTGCTACCTATGGAATTGAAAGAAATGCGGGTATTTTTTCACCAACATTAGATCCTTCAAATCCTAAAACATATCAATTATTAAGTGAAATTTTTGATGAGGTTTGTCCCCTGTTTCCGGGAGCTTATTTTCATATCGGAGGAGATGAAAATGAAGGAAAAGATTGGGATTCAAACCCGAAAATTCAAGAGTTCATGAAGAAAAATAAGTTAGCTAACAATCATGAGTTACAAACTTATTTTACCATGCAATTAGTTCCAATGCTTAAAAAACACGGGAAACAATTAATGGGATGGGAAGAGATTTTGACTAAAAACATGTCAAAAGATGCTATTATACATTCCTGGAGAGGTCCAAATGAAGGAATGGTTGCCGGACAATCTTTAATCAATGCCGTAAAAAAAGGATATAAAACAGTTTTATCAAACGGATATTATATCGATTTAATGTATCCTGTTGCAAGTCATTATTTAAACGATCCAATGCCAAAAGGAGCTGATTTAACTGCCGAAGAAAAAGCAAGAATTTTAGGTGGAGAAGCAACAATGTGGACAGAACTTACAACATCAACAACAATAGATTCAAGACTTTGGCCAAGAACAGCGGCAATTGCCGAGAGACTTTGGTCAGCTGAGGATGTTACAGATTTGGCAAGTATGCGCAAACGTCTTGATGTAGTATCTTTTAGATTAGAAGAATTAGGATTAACACACATTCGTAACAAAGCGGTTATCTTGAGAAATATCTCAAACAACCAAAACATAAAATCATTAAATGAATTTGCAAATGTTTGTGAACCATTAAAAGGATATACGCGTAACAAAGGCGGAACTGAATATCAAATGTATTCTCCGTTTACACTTTTTGCCGATGCCTGCGGACCGGATGCTAAAGAATCTTTAGCTTTTGATGACGCTGTTAATCAGTATTTAGCGAGTAAAACACCAGAGAATAAAGCAAAAGTTACTGCATTTTTTAATAAATGGATTGCTGTAAATAAAGGATTAATCGAGTTAAGTGAAAATGCGCCTTTAGTACAGCCAATCTTGCCTTTGTCTAAAAAATTAAATGATGCATCACAAGAATTATTACTTGTTTTAGATAATAAATCAACGTTAAAAGCAGATGATTTAAAGAATTTAATAGAGCAATGTAATACAAAAGATCATGCAGATGTTGAGTTATCAGTATATGCGAGTCTTAAAAAATTAATATAGAGAAAGTTTGGTTTGAATTAGTGTTTAGTAAGTTTAAGTTACCGTGATTATTTAGTGATTTTTTTATCTCTACTGGGAAATTTCCAGTAGAGATAATTATGGTAAGACAGATAAAAAATGCTATAAAAACCTGTTAAAATGAATATAAATATAAGAATTATAGAAACCAAATAGTAACATTTAAAACCAAATAAGCAGAATAGAATAACAAACATGACAAACAAGTAAAGTACTAAAAATTGATGAACCCCAAATTTATCTTTTGTATTTAGAGTAATTTTTAAAAAATTAAATAAATATCAATCACTACTATTCAATAAATGATTATGGATAAAATCAGTAATAGTAATATTTATTTTTAAAAGTAATATGAATTAATTTCCAGTTGATTGCAATTTTTTATTTGCAATTAGTTGAATCCCAATTGTTGCATTTTATATACAGAGTTGCGGTATGTAATTTATTGTGATTGGAATATTTCTTTTTATTAACCAATATTAATTTAATTATGAAACATTATTACAGATTACTTTTTTTGTTACTGTTTCCCTTACTCGCGTTAGCCCAACCAGCTCACGGTAAAAAGGTAGTAGGGTATTATGCGCAATGGGCTATTTATGGCCGGGATTTCAATGTCCCGAAGATAGATGGAAGTAAATTGACGCATTTGAACTATTCTTTTTATGGGACAACTTTTGATGCTGCCCATCCGGAGAATACGAAGTTACTATGTTTAGATTCTTATGCGGATTTTGAACATACAGAAGGCGGAATCCCATGGGACGCTCCGGTAAAAGGAAACTTTTATGACTTGATGAAACTCAAGGAAAAGTATCCGCATTTAAAAATTTTAATTTCTGTTGGAGGATGGACTAAAGGTCAGGATCTTTCTCCAATTGCTGCAAGTCCCGTAGCAAGAGCTGCTTTAGCTGCAGATATGGCAAACTTTATTACCAAATATCCATTTATTGATGGGTTTGACATTGACTGGGAGTATCCTCTTTCTGGAGGAACAGACGGTACTGAAGTGATTAACGGAGCACCAATTCCTCCACAAAAGTACAGCCCGGACGACAACAAAAATTTAGTGTATTTATTGAAAGCAATGCGTCAGGCAATGCCAAATAAATTAATCTCTATTGCTGCCGGAAATAATGTTCGTAAAGTTGCATCCCAATATATTGGACCAAACACAAGAGCACAATACGGAATGACAGAAGACATTTCGACTTATTGTGATTATATCACTTATTTTGGATATGATTTTGGTGGAAACTGGTATGATAAAACATGTTACAATGCTCCTTTATATGCTAGTGGAAACACAAATGATCCGCTATATGGCGCAACTCAATCAGAATCACTGGATGAATTGACCAGTCAATATCTGAATGTTGTTGGTTTTCCTGCGAATAAATTAATCATGGGATTGCCTTTTTACGGGAAAAAATTTGATCACGTTGCCAATAACGGAACCAATCCAAACTTACCTGGATTATTCGTTTCAGCACCAAGAGATGTTGTTGCAGGATGTACAAATCCGCAAAATCCAACAGGAACTTGGGATGGTCCGGCAGCTTGCGAAAAATCAGGAAGTATCGAGATTTGCGGTTTAGTCGGAAATCCGGTTACCAATTCAAATGCCTATTTAGATCCAAATACAATGTTAGTTACGCCATCTGCGGCAGCTGCAGGATGGGTACGATATTTTGATAACACAACAAAAGTTCCTTATTTATACAATGCTACTTTAAAACAGTTTATCTCTTATGAAGATAAACAATCAATGGATTTAAAAGTACAATATATCAAATCGAAAAACCTTGCCGGAGGAATGGTTTGGGAATTATCTCAGGATACAAGAGGTTCAATTCCAAATTCATTATTAACTCAGGTTGACACTTCATTTGGGAGCATCGTTCCGGGAACAGTAAGTATTGCAGGATCTGTAAAAAACGGAGCAGCTTTAGTTACAGATGTTACCGTTGAATTGCGTGATGCAAGTAATGCAGTATTGCAAACTGTAGTTTCGACAGGAGGCAATTTTACATTCAACAATTTAACTTCAGGACAAAATTATACACTTACAGCTTTAAAAGCTTCTTATACTTTTACTCCGGTAACTTTAACAAATGTTACAGTTAATCAAACAGCTGTTGTTATTAATGGAACTCAACCTACCTATACAGTAAGCGGAACAGTTCTTGACGCATCATCAACTCCGGTTTCTGGTGTTACTGTCACAGCTACTTCAGGAGCAACAGTTTTAACAGCAGTTTCTAACGCAAGCGGAGTTTATAGCGTTGCAGGTTTAACAGCAGGTCTTAATTTTACAGTTACAGCTGCTAAAACAGGATTCTCTTATACTCCCGTTTCTACAGTTTATAATGCAATAAGTGCAAATCAAACGTTGAATTTTGCTCAAGGTGCGCCAATTGTATATTATACAGTAAGCGGAACTATTTTGAATAATACAACTCCGGTTTCGGGTGTTACAGTTACTGCAACTTCAACAGGAGGAAATTTCACGGCAGTTACAAATGCAAGCGGAGTTTATTCATTGAGTTTACCTTCGGGTGGTAATTATACAGTGACTGCGGCTTTAACAGGGCAAACGTATACGCCGGCTTCAACAGTTTACACTAATTTAATTGCCAATAAAACATTGAACTTCTCTCAGGATGTTATTGTAATTGGAGCAAGTAAAATTAGTGGAACAGTTAAAAATGGAGCAAATCTGGTATCAGGTGCAAAAGTAGAATTGATTTTACCTTGGACAGATAATGCACATCCTTATTTAAGTAAGCTTGCCATTACAGATGCACAAGGAAAATACAGTTTTGATAACGCTGTTTTAGCAGGATACACTACTGTTTCAAGTTTAAAACTAAATACTTGGGATAATGGCGAGGTAGTTTATTTACCATCGAATTTGGCGAACTTTGCAGTTCCTGCAAATCCTACAGTTTATGATTTTAATACAAGCGTAGTAACACCAACGTATTATACAGTAAGCGGAACAGTTTTAAACGGATCAACACCGGTTTCTGGTGTCACAGTTTCGGCAGTTACAGGAACAACAACTTTAACGGCAGTTTCAGACGCTTCAGGAAATTATAGTGTTACTAATCTGGTTGCAGGATCAAACTATACAGTTACAGCTGCAAAAACAGGTTTGACTTTCACACCAGCTTCAACCGTTTACAATGCAATAAGTTCAAATAAAACATTAAGTTTTACACAGACTGTTGTTACACCAACGTATTATACAGTAAGCGGAACGGTTCTAAACGGAGCAACACCAGTTGCTGGCGTAACAGTTTCAGCGACTTCAGGAACTACGACTTTAACAGCGGTTTCAGATGCTTCAGGAAATTATAGTGTAGCAAATTTGGTTGCAGGATCAAATTATACTGTAACAGCTGCAAAAACAGGTTTGACTTTTACACCGGCTTCTACAGTTTATAATGCGATAAGTTCAAATCAAACACTAAACTTTACACAAGTTGTTACACCAGTATATTACACAGTAAGCGGAACGACTAAAAACGGAACAACAGCAGTAGCTGGCGTAACAGTTTCAGCGACTTCAGGAACTACAACTTTAACAGCAGTTTCAGATGCTTCAGGAAATTATAGTGTAGCAAATTTAGTTGCAGGATCAGATTATATCGTTTCGGCTGCAAAAACAGGATTAACTTTTAGTCCCGCATCAACAGTTTATACAGCAATAAACGCTAATAAAACATTAAACTTCACGCAAAATGTTTCTAGCGGAACTTTAATTAGTGGAACCGTAAAAAGCGGATCAACTCCTGTAGCAGGTGCTAAAGTAGAATTAATTTTACCTTGGACAGATAATGCACATCCTTATATAAACATCATTGCAACAACAGATGCTTCAGGAAATTTTAGTTATGCAAATTCTGCTTTAGCAGGATACACGACCATTTCAAGTTTAAAACTGAATACTTGGGAAAACGGAGAAGTAACTTATTATCCAAATAATCTGGCAAACTTTGCAGTTCCTGCAAACCCAACAGTTTATAACTTTAATACAAGTTCTACAGCAAAATTAGCACAAGTTCAAGCAAACTTAATTAGCGGAACAGTTAAAAACGGAACAACTCCGGTTGCTGGTGCAAAAGTAGAATTGATTGTGCCATGGACAGATAGTACTCATAACTGGAAAAGTGTTTTGGCAACAACAGATGCATCAGGAAATTATACTTTCGATAATTCAGTTGTAGCAGGTTATACACAAATTTTAAGTTTGAAATTAAATACATGGGAAAATGGGGAAGTGACTTATTATCCAAATAACTTAGCCAACTTTGCAGTTCCAACAACTCCAACGGTTTATGATTTTAATAGACAAGCGGTGGTTGCGACTAAGCCAGTAGTTACCATTACAGCACCAACAGCTTCGGCGATTGCTATAAATTTAGGATCATCAATTAATTTTGTTGCAAGTGTAGGGTTAAGTGCCGCTGATGCCACTACAATCTCATCTGTTGTATTTAGTTTAGATGGACAAAGCTTAAGTGCTACCAATTCTTCGGGAACTTATACAGCGATTTGGACACCAGTAGCAAATCAGTTTTCGCTTAGTCATACGCTAACCGTTACGGCTACTGCATCAAATGGAACAACAGATTCAAAAACATATAGTTTTACATTAAGTTGTTCAGGTGCAAACTGCCCAAATACATTACCTGTAATTACTTGGAATTCACCATCGAATACCACTGTAAACCAAAGTACTTTCCAAGTTGTGCCAATTTCAGTTACAGCTGTAGATAGTGACGGATCAGTTTCAGGTGTTACTATTACAATAAATGGAGGTACATTTAATATGACAGCAGGTACAAATAATACCTATACGTATAATTTTACACCATCTGCTTATCAGGATTATCCAGTTGTAATCAAAGCAACCGATAATAAATCTGCTGTAACTACATTAAACAATACAATTAAAATTGCTCCAGTGAGCACTAATAGATTCATTGCACTTCCATCTAAAATTATTTTAGGATATGCACATTCTTGGGAAAATACTTCTGCTCCATTTTTATATTTTTCTCAAATAGTAGGAAGTAAGTTTAACGTAGTTGATTATTCTTTTGTAGAAACAGTTAATCGTGATGGTTATACACCAGTATTAACTACAAATGACAATAGATATTTGACTAATGGTGTTTTCAATAAGCAATTGTTGAAAAATGATATAAAATCCTTAAGAGATAGCGGCGTTCCTGTTATTGTCTCTATCGGAGGTCAAAATGGGCATGTTGTTTTAGACAATGTAACTCAAAAAAATATTTTTGTTAATGGTCTAAAAGCAATTATTGACGAGTATCAATTTGATGGAGTTGATTTGGATTTTGAAGGCGGATCGATGAATTTTAGTGCAGGAGGTTTAAGAGATATTTCTTATGCAGGTATTTCAGCTTATCCAAGATTAAAAAACATAGTAGATGCTTGCAAAGAGTTAAAAGCTTACTATGGCCCTGGATTTTTATTAACTGCAGCTCCAGAAACACAATACGTACAAGGAGGATATTCTACCTATACAGATACTTTTGGTTCCTTCCTGCCAATCATTCAAAACTTGCGTAATGAATTGGATTTGTTAGCCGTACAATTGTATAATACAGGAGGAGAAAACGGATTAGATGGTCAATATTATGGTTCAGCTAAGAAAGCAAACATGGTAACAGCCCTAACTGATATGGTGATAAAAGGATATAACATTGCCACAACAGGAATGCATTTTGATGGTTTACCAGCCTCAAAAGTTCTTATTGCATTACCAGCTTGTCCAAGTGCAGCAGGTAGCGGTTATTTAACGCCGACAGAAGGAATTAGTGCTATGAATTATTTAAGAACCGGAACCACTTTTTCAGGAAGAACATACACTATGCAGCCAGGCGGACCATATCCTTCTTTAAGAGGTTTAATGACTTGGTCTGTAAACTGGGATGCATCTTCTTGTGGTAATTCATCTGAATTATCTAAAGCGTATGCCGCTTATTTTGCTTCGCAGTCAGCAGCAAAAACATTAGCGCTTGGTGATATTTCTTCAAAAAGCAGTGCAACGATAGCGTATTTCAAAAACAATGCATTATCAGTTTCAAATGACACCGAAGATATAGCTCAGGTAGATGTATTTAACATACTTGGACAAACTTTAGTAAGTCATAAAAATGTTCAAAATAATAGAGAAATTCTGCTACAAGATCAAAGTTTTTCAACAAAACAATTGTTCTTGGTAGTTGTAACAGACAAAGCAGGAAAAACAAAATCATTCAAAGTAATGAACTTCTTAAACTAAAGTTTATTACAACGAATAAAAAAATAGAAATAAAACATTGGAACGGTTAAAATTGAGTTTGGTTATTTATTTTTTAATCTAATTTTTATTTCGAATAAATGCATCAAACTTGGGTGATTTGTTATTTGGTTTTCATCTGAAGGAGAGCATTCTAAGCCTGGCAATTTTATTGCCAGGTTTTTTTTTGTTTTAAAGTAAAATAATATTCAATAAGATAATTATGAGATTAATGTTTTTTAGGAGCTATTTCCTGCTATCCGCTTGTATCTTTTCCTTGCTAAAGAAGCAAGAAAAAGGATACCGCTTCTATCAGGGCTAGGCATCAGGTTTCATAATAGCTTTATTCTCATAGCTAATCCTTGCGAGGAACGAAGCAATCACACGACTACAAACACACAGGAATTCAGCAAATGAGATTGCTTCGTTCCTCGTAACGACAACGACATAAAAAAGCAGTGTAAATCCGTTTAAACCCATAAAACCCGCATGCCATCAAAGCAAAGCAACCACATTTGCTGAATCGACAAAGTAAGTCGACCAATAATTAAACCCGACAGGTTTTTAAAACCTGTCGGGTTTGGCGTGTGTTATCTTTGTCAAAGTTTTAAAACTTGAAAGAAATAAAAAGCAAGAATAAAAAATCCGTATAAATCTGCGCTTTCGCATTAGCGAATCCGTCAAATCCGCGTGCTATTTTAACGCAAAGTAACCACAAAGCACGTCATTGTGAGGAACGAAGCAACCACACTAGAACAAGCAATTGTATATAGCAAATGAGATTGCTTCGTTCGTCGCAAAGACAATAAATGAGAGTAAAAATTGAGCGTAAAAATAGAATAAAAAACCCGTATAAATCCGCGTTTTCGCGATAGCGAATCCGTCAAATCCGCGTACCATCTCACCACAAAGTAATCAATTCTTCTTAATCCATTTATCCACAGAAATTTTCCGCTCAACATATTCAGAATATTTCTTATGCTCAACTAAATCCTTATAAATGACAAAGAAATTTTTTCCATCGGCAGAAACTTTAAAAATTTTATATTCATCATAATTTTCATTAGCACCATGAAAATATTGATCATACAATTCAAAAGTTTTAATCTTATAAAATGGGTCAAGTTCAGAAGGTTTTTCGATGATTTCAAAATACAAATCCTTTTTTAAACAATCGATCTTGAAGATTTTAATGATTTGTTCTTTTCGTTTTTCAAAAAAATCAAGAATCTGTTTTTCCTTCTCATTATATACAAATTGATACGGAATAAATTGATGTTTTTCGGTTTCAAAATCCTTGGGATGATTTCGTTTATCAAGAGGTTTAATTTCGACACCATTTTTATCAATATAACCCCATGTTCCGCCTACTAGTGGTGGATGTTCAGGATCTTTAGAACGATCAAAATAACAACCGTTGCAATATTCGGCAAAACCAAAATTCATTGTAGAAACCCAATCGTATTGTGCCGGAATAATTTTTACACCATTTTGATTTGCAAAACCAACTTTCTTGTTTTCTACAAATCTCATATAACCTTCATTAAAATCATCAAAACCGGCATCAAACATATAAGGCTCGAAGAGGAAATTACCTTTTCTGTCATACACTTTCGGATCATCTTTGATTACCCAAAATGAGATTGTGTTTCCTTTGATTTCTTCCTTTGAAATTCCATCATAAATAGAAGGAACTAAAGTAGATGCAGCCGGAATAATAATTTTTCCGTTTTGATTTTTGATGCCTATTAAACTATCATTTTCAATAAAATAATGCAGTTTTTCTGTTTGAGAAAATCCACAAAAGCAACTTAAAATTAAAAGAAGCAGAAATATTTTTTTCATTAAAAAAGCCTTTAGTTATTGACAGTATTCAAATGTAGTAATTAAAGTCTTTAAAAATTTAACTACTTTTGATTCCTAATTATCGCATTAAAAATTCATGAAGAAGACAATCCTTTTTGTAATAACATTTCTAATTTCCACTACTATTTTCGGCCAAACCAAATTCGGAAACCCGGAAGTAGATCCAATCCAAATTCAAAATAAATTCAGCGATTGGTGGACTTATCAAAGCAAAAACATCATGCTTTCCAGAGATTATGTAGCGCTTGATACAGATTCAAAAGAAATTTCAAAAGAAACCTTCCTAAATGAATTAACAAACGGAAATTACATCCCAATTAGACTAAAGTCTCAGGATTCTATTTACTATTATAAGTTGTTTAAAATTCAGCCAAATTCAGATACAAGTATAAAAGCCACCATAAATCAGGAAGCCTTTGATGCATATAAAAATTTCAAAATGGAAGGAACACTTTTTCCTAAATTCTCGTTTAAAGATTTAAACGGAAATGTAGTTTCAAACGAATCCATGAAAGGGAAAATCATAGTCATAAAATGCTGGTATATTCATTGTGCGGCCTGCATCAAAGAATTTCCCGAAGTCAATCACTTAACAGAAAAATACAAAGACCGAAAAGACATTCTTTTTGTAAGCCTTGCCGAAGACACTCCAGAGCAATTAAAAACATTTTTAGCAAGAAAACCATTGTCATATTCCGTGATTCCGAATATGAAAGTTTATATGAATGAAACCTTAGATTTGAATGCTTTTCCAACCCATTTTATCCTTAACAAAGAAGGTTTGATCGCTAAAGTTTTAAATAATTACAGAAGTCTGGAAGTCGCTTTGGAGAAGGAAAGTAAACTGTAGTTTTTTTTTAACCATATAAGTAATATCAGATATTATAAGTCTACTGGAATTTGCACGGAAAGAGACGAAGTCGCAAAGTTTTTTCCTTTTAGTGTTTTTAAGTTTTGATTTAAATGAACTTATATAACTTATATGATGAAAAATAAGCGTCTACAATAAAAAAACTTAGCTACTTAGTTCCTTTGCAACTCTGAACCTTTTTCCTTACTTTTGCACCAAATTAATTAAAAAGACATTCATGTTAACAGTCAATAATTTATCAGTTCAATTTGGCAAACGAATTTTGTTTGACGAAGTAAATACCACATTCACACACGGAAATATTTATGGAGTTATTGGAGCCAATGGTGCTGGAAAATCTACTTTTCTAAAAATCATTTCGGGCGATATCGACCCAACTTCCGGACACATTCATTTAGAACCGGGAAAACGTATGTCGGTTTTAAACCAAAATCACAACATGTTCGACGAGCATACAGTTTTGGAAACCGTTTTGATGGGAAATAAAGTATTGTATTCTGTTAAAAAAGAAATGGATGAACTTTATTTAGATTACAACGACAAAAACGCAGACAGAATTGGAGAACTTCAGGTTCAGTTTGAAGAAATGAACGGTTGGAATGCAGATTCTGATGCCGCTTCGATGTTGTCTAACTTAGGAATCAACGAAGAACATCATTATACTTTAATGGGAGATCTTGAGGGAAAAATAAAAGTTCGTGTGCTTTTGGCGCAGGCACTTTTTGGAAACCCTGATTTGCTTATTATGGATGAGCCTACCAACGATTTGGATTTCGAGACAATCGCTTGGTTAGAGAATTTCTTAGCAAACTACGAAAATACAGTAATTGTAGTATCGCATGACCGTCACTTTTTAGATTCGGTTTGTACACATATTTCTGATATCGATTTTGGAAAAATAAATCACTATTCAGGAAACTATACTTTCTGGTACGAGTCTAGCCAATTGGCTGCAAAACAACGTGCACAGCAAAACAAAAAAGCTGAAGAAAAGAAACAGGAATTAGAAGAATTTATTCGTCGTTTTAGTGCGAACGTTGCAAAATCTAAACAAGCAACTTCGCGTAAAAAAATGATTTCTAAATTGAATATTTCAGATATCAAACCTTCAAGCCGTCGTTATCCTGCAATTATTTTTGATCAGGATCGTGAAGCCGGAGATCAAATTTTGAATGTTGAAAATTTAGAAGCTTCTGTAGAAGGAGATCTTTTGTTTAAAGGTGTTAATTTGAATATGGCAAAAGGCGATAAAATCGTTCTTTTCTCAAAAGATTCACGTGCAACAACAGCTTTCTACGAAATTTTAAATAACAATCAAAAAGCAGACGCAGGAACTTTTGATTGGGGAATTACAACAAATCAGGCTTATTTACCGGCAGAAAATCATTCATTCTTTGAAAACGATTTGACCTTGGTAGATTGGTTACGTCAATATGCAAAAACAGAAGAAGAACGTGATGAGGTTTTTATTAGAGGATTCTTAGGGAAAATGATTTTCTCAGGAGAAGAAGCACTTAAAACAAGCCGCGTATTATCAGGAGGAGAAAAAGTACGTTGTATGTTGTCTAGAATGATGATGGAGCGCGCTAATATCCTGATGCTTGACGAGCCAACAAATCACTTAGATTTGGAGTCTATTACAGCTTTCAACAACTCATTAAAAAACTTCAAAGGTTCAGTAATTTTCACCACACATGACCACGAGTTTGCACAAACTGTAGGTAATAGAGTAGTGGAGCTTACGCCAAATGGAGCCATAGACCGTTACATGACATTTGACGAATACCTGGATGATGAAAAAATTCAGGAATTAAGAAAGAAAATGTACAATTTGTAATATTCAATTTATAATAAGAAGAAATCCCGATCGCTTTGTGATCGGGATTTTTTTATGTTTATTTTGGTTGAAGAGTGTCATGATTTTGACTAAAACTTAAATTAAGAATTATTCGTATGACCAGGAAAGAGCCATTGGCTCGGCCAATATTGTAGGGCTGGATTTTAATCTAGTCTTTTAAACACAATGTAATTTAATTTACAACAGATTAAAATCCGTTGCTACAATATAGATCATTCCTACGGAATTTTAAAACAACAAAATTATTTATAACATCTCAATCAACTGAATTTTATTCCCACAAGTATCATCTAAAATAACAATTTTTACATTTCCCATTTCGGTTGGTAGCATGGTAAATTCAACGCCAAGATTTACAAGTCGATCATATTCTTCCTGAAGATTATCAACATTAAATTGCGTGTACGGAATTCCAGCCTCAAACAATGCTTTTTGATAGGTTTTAGCAGGTTCAAAATGATTTGGTGACGGTTCTAATAAAACTTCAACGCCATCTGGTTCATTTTTAGAAACTACAGTTAACCATCTATTGTTTTCGCCTAAAGGCACATCATGCTTTTTTATAAAACCCAATTTTGTAGTATAAAACTGTAATGCCTTTTCTTGGTCTTGAACTGGGATCCCTATTACTTTTACTTTCATTTTTTGTGTTTTAAAATTGATTACTGCAAGTTCGGAAATCTCGATTTAAAATACGTTGCTGAGTTAGTTTTTTTAATGATTTTGGTTATTTTAAGATTTTACTTTGTAAATTTTACATTTTTTTACAATTAAATTTACAATAAAGAGAAGTAAAAATAAGAGAAAGGTAATGTTGTCTTAAAAACTATTGTGTTCTGTTACAATACTTTTGTTTAAACTAAACAAAAAACGTATGAAAAAACTTTATTTTTTATTTTTGCTTCTAGGTCTGAGTTATGCTTTAAAAGCACAAAATTTATTTCCTTATTTGCAAAATGCAACGCCAACATCTATTTATGTTAACTGGAAAACAGATAGCAATCCAGAGTCTGTCGTAGAATACGGAACAACCGCATCTGGTCTTAATGTTACAGTGACAGGAAATACAAATGTTTTTACAGATTCGGGTTATCCTGGAAATTATTTTTACCATAGTGTGAAGCTGCTTAATCTTTCGCCTAACACTAAATATTATTACAGGATAAAAACTGGTGCAGCTGTATCTTCTGTTTATTCTTTTAAAACATTGCCAAATCCGGGACAAGCTGCTACATCAAATGGGCACATTCGGTTTTTGATTATGGGGGATAACCAGTTAAAAGCTGTTCCTCGTTATGATTCATTAGTATCGGCTGCCAAACGAAAAATAAAACAGAAATGGGGTTCCGGTTTATCTCCTGATGACAACATTTCGATGACTTTTATGGTAGGCGATCAGGTCGATGTAGGTACTTTAGATCATTATGAAAACGTGCATTTTAAAAAGAACAGAGGTTTATCTGGCAATATACCTATTCAGACAACAGTAGGAAACCACGAAACCTATGGTACACTTGGTATGAATTCTTATTACGATCATTTTTATATAAGCGAACTTACATATAAAGGAATTTCATCAGGAACAGAGAATTATTATGCGCAACAAGCTGGTAATGTTTTGTTTATTAGTTTAAGTTCAGAGCATACCGGTGCGGCACAGTTAACATGGTTACAACAGGTTCTTACAGCTGCTAATACGGATAATACAGTAGAATGGATTTTTTCGTTAAGCCACAGACCTTATCAGGCTGAGCAATATGTGGGTGATATTTCTACTTGGGTTCGTAATACGGCAGTTCCGTTATTGGTAACTTCTCCAAAGTATGCTATGCATATTGGTGCGCATCACCATCTTTATCATAGAGGACAATTAAAAAATACACCAACTTACAATATTATTTCGGGAGGTACAGCTTGGGATCAGTATTGGGGATCATCGACAGAACAAGATTTTGAAGATGTACAGAAGACAATCTGTAACTGGATTTATCAAATTGTAGATATTGACGTTACAAACGGAAAAATGGATGTTGAAAGTTATTCCATCGGAAGTGTTGATAAGTGGAAAAACAACCAATTAATGGATGAATTTCATAGGTATAAAAACAAAGCCGCACCAGCAAAACCTTCAATCACAAATACTTTTGCAGCAACGAATACCTTACCTTTAACGGTTTCCGGATCAGCTTATAGTACAACTACAAATGAATTATTAAACACGACTCAGTTTTTAATTTCCCAGACAGCAACATTCGATATTGTAAAAAAAGAAGTATATCGTGATTTCGAAAACTTATACGGAAAATATGGTACTAAAAAAGATTCGACGGTTAATATAAATCTTGGAGTAGATATTACGAAGATGAATCTGGCTTCTAATTCGCTTCCAAATGGTAAGTATTATGTAAAACTTAGATATAGAGATCGTAATCTTGAATGGTCTCCCTGGAGTGATGTTCAGACCTTTACCGTTACAGGAAGTAATACCGTTAACACTGAAATAATTACAGATGCCTTGACTTATTCACAAAGCAAGCCTATTAAAGTTAATTTTACAGATGCCCCGGCAAGTACCTCTACCTGGATAGGATTATATAAGGAAGGACAAACGCCTGGAGCTATTTCACCATCTCAAACATGGCAATATACGAATGGCAGTCCAAGCGGATTTATTAATTTTCCTAACGGACTTGCAAATAAAGGACGTTACTATGCAGCTATATTTTCAAATGGTGGTTATACAGAAATTGCAGCTCGAAAATATTTTTATGTAGGACCAGTTCCGGTATTAACTACAGATAAAACAGAATACTCTGTTGGTACTCCGGTAATTGTTAATTACAGCAATGGTCCGCAGTTGGCAAAGGATTGGATAGGTATTTATAAAATGGGTGTTAATCCGGGATCCGGAGTTGCATCGACAAGCTGGCAATATGTTACAACGGTCGCAGATGCTAAATCATTTAGCGGTTTACCAAAAGGTTATTATTATGCCGAATATTATTTACAAGACGGTTTTAATCCTATAGGAAATAAAGTGTTCTTTAAAATTGGGGCCGTAGTTACTGAGTTATGGATCAATAAACCCGTTTATGATCTTGGTGAACAAATTTCGGCTTCATGGACAGATGCTCCCGGAATTGTAAAAGATTGGTTGGGAATTTATCATGAAGGCGATGATCCTAATGCAAAACCATTGGTTAGTTATACCTATTTCGAAGGACTTTCTAAAGGAACCAAAAATATTGTAGCTCCTGAATTGCCTACAGAAAAAGGAAATTACTTTTTAGTAATGTTTACTAACGATTCTTATAATGAAGTATCTAACAGGGTTTCTTTTGAAGTAATTGATCCCGGTTCTAAGGATGAATTTAAAATCGATAATGGATTACAGGTATATCCAAATCCAACCAATAATGGTAACGAAACCTTTATTCAATCAGAATATCCTATTGATGAAATAGAAATTTATAGTACAGAAGGAAAATTATTGTACGCTACAAAAAATGTAAACAACAATAAATTTTCTTTAATCAATCAGGATTTACCAAAAGGAATTTATATTCTAAAAATACATTCTCGAAAATTGTTTACTGCCAAACTAATTGTGAAATAATAGGTATTAAGTAAATCTTTTTCAAAATCCCATTCGCCACGGTGAATGGGATTTTTATTTTTTAGACAGAATTATAGAAGACTTTTTTATGACAAAGCAATTTTGTAGTATAAAAAGGTAATGACTTTTTCGGGTCTTAGATTCGAATTTATAGGATCTTAATAGAACTTTCTATCTAATAATAGTTTTCTATTTATTGATTCTTCTATTGATTCCAGATGAAGACTTTCATAAACATTCTCCATATGTTCACCATAATGTTTCTTCCAGGGAGAAGTACTATTTAAATTAACACTTAAATAGGTATGGATATTGTTTAATAGAAAATCGCGATTTAAAATTGGTGTATTGCAATTTTCTATACGGTCATTTTCTTCTCTGTTAACGAGAATGTTGTAGAGTTTTTCTAAATTAATCTTAAAATTATTTTTGCCTAATACTTCAATTGTAAATTCAATATCTGATAAATCCGGATCAATTGATAAATTAAAAATAGGTGTTATGTCATCGTATGGTTCTCCCCAGTCAAATTTCTTTTCTTCAATGTAACAATATGGATATGTTTTTTTATCGATGTAAATCATTTTTTTAGTTAACGGATTCAAATTGCTGGATCTGGATTTGATTTATGTTGAGTTATAAGCTTTATATGCAAATAAAGAATTTCTGCGCTATAGTTGTGTCTACCTGTTCTAATATTTTTTTTGACTTTCTTCGTGTCTTACAGTTGTCGCTACGAGGTCAGGAGACTTCGCAGAGCTATTTTATTGATTAATGCAAGTTCGGAAATCAATTTTTATTCCCCAATAGTTCCAGTTTTCACTTCTCCAGTTCGTTTATAACTCACTGCAATTACGCCACTTGGTGTAACAGTGTTTTCTGTTAATGTAAATGCTGAAGGAATTGCGTCATCATCAAACAATTTTTTGCCTTTACCCAGAATTATTGGATGAATTTTGAGAGCAAATTCATCGACTAAATCATGTTTAAGTAATAATTGAACAAGCGTTGCACTTCCCCAAACTTTAATATCCCCGCCTTCAGAATTTTTTAGTTTTTTGATGTCATCTATATTCTCGAGAAATACAGAGTTTTCCCAATCAGAAGTTTTTCTGGTTGATGACAAAACATATTTTGTAACTTCATTAATTCCTGGCCATCCATTTGCATGTTTTGGCCAATAATCTTCAAAAATATCAAATGTTTTTCTGCCCAAAAGAATATCCGAAGGTTTCATTTGTTCTTGCATAACCTTTCCATATTCTTCATCTCCAAATGGTGCAACCCAGCCTCCATATTCAAACCCACCTGAAGTATCTTCATCAGGTCCGCCTGGCGCTTGCATTACACCATCGATTGTAATCATAGTTAAGACTATTATCTTTCTCATGATGTTTGGTTTTTGCGTTTATCAAATATAAGAAAATTGGAGAAATTTTTTAAGAATCAAAAAGAGCCATCGGCTTGACCAATATTGTAGGGCTGGATTTTAATCCAGTTTACAAGCACAAAAAGAACCATAAGTTTGGCAAATATTTTACGGCTTTATAAACATGAATCATCGCAATAGAATTTTTATTAGATGATATTTGATTTCCAATCGATTAAAACTATGCTGTACGAAGTCTCCCGATTTCGTACTCGTTCCAATATTTTTTGACTTTCTTGTGTTCTATTGTAGTCGTTGCGAAGTCAGGAGACTTCGCAGAGCGGGTTCCAATATTTTTTTGACTCTCTTCGTGTCCTATTGTTGTCGCTACGAAGTCGGAAGACTTCGCAGAGCGGGTATGATTTTTTAGTTTTTTTAAATCAAAAAAAATTATAATTTTAATATATTCTTTCTAAAGAGTTCACTTCTAATGACTCTTGATGATCTATTGTTTGTTCCTGTATACATGTTGGAATAATATAGAGCAAATTCATTTGAATTCTTGTCTTCATTTTTATTTGTAAGTACAAGTTCTTCAAAATTATTTAATTCTTCTAATATATCAGCAACTTTGGTGTTGTTAAAATAGAGTTCAACTACGATTGTGAAAAAATTAGATTTTCTAAACCAAATGGAATCATCTTCTAATTCACTTGTTAATATATCTATTAGTACATTTGATAATTTTTCTTGTTTTTGATGTTGATCTGGATATTCATTGTTAAATTGAGCAATATATTTTTCTACTTCGTTATCACGAGTAAAATATCCTCCCTCTTCAATTGTAGATAAAACTAATAAGATAAAATGTAGATCAGCCATTCTAGTCAATTCGCTTTCGCTGAAGATATCTACTTTTAGGTCTTTAGATTTTATTATTTCTAAAATTTCTTTTGCACAGGAAATAAATTCACCATTATAAATAGCTTTATTTATTTCAATTGCTGTTAGTGTAAAGTTTGTAGAATTAATACGCTTAAATATTTCAATAATTGTTTCTGGAGCAGCATCTTTTAAATCCCTTACTGTTACATCATAATTTAAAAAATCAGTTTTTTCTTGACCATCTAGGTCTTTAAATAAAGGTATAGATTTTTCAAAATCATATGTTCCATCAATATATCTTTTAATTGTAGTTAGTCTTTGTTGACCGTCAACCACTACATTTTGAGTTGTTAATGTGTCAAGATTAATGCCTTTTTGAGAAATGTATATTTCGGGAAAGGGAAATCCATCAAGTATAGTTTGTATAAATTTTTCCATGTGTTTTGGTGTCCAAACAAATTCTCTTTGAAATTCTGGTTGAAGAATTAATTCTTCGCGCTGAATTTTTCCTATTAGATCTGATATTGTTTTTTTATCTGGGTGAGCTGCTATTTGTCTTGCCATTTTAAAGTTTACTTAATTTGTTAGATACTTCTTCGATTGATGAACGGTAATATTTTTCTGCATAGTAATAACTTTTAAAAAGTCCTCCTTTTACAATGTAATTCCCCACTTCAGATTTAGAATGTGATATACTTTTAAAAAAATCGTCCCAATTTTCTTTTAATTCTTTAAATTCCGAAGTATTTTGTGGTAATAAATCTGGACGCATCCAACCCATTACAAAATATCGTATAAATTTTTGATGTTGTTTTAATTGAGATTCATTTAATCTTATTTTTTGGTTTCGAATTTGATATTGATATTCACTAATTAAATTGTGAAAATCATCAAATAATTTTTCGTTGAATAAGACTACATCTATATCGCTATTAAGGGAAAATTTACTGAATTTGTAAGGACTAAAACCAAATTTAGAGGAGCCAACTATTAGAACTTCAAAAAATCCTATTTTAAATTGATCAGCAATTCTTTTTCTGAAATAGTAATATTCATTTTCACGATTATCAAATACAGCTGGATTACCATGAAAATAATGTTTTTGGGTAAAAATTCTTTTTTCATCATCATCTTTAAGAGCTAAAATTTCTTGTTTATATTCTTCAATAGTCACCATATAAATCTAATAATTATTTTTTTATAATGTTTAATTTCAAAAAGCTAATACAATTTTGAAGTAGAATGATAAATTTATTTATTTTTCAAATATAAAATCTTAAAATTGAATTGTTTTACGGAAAACCATATAATTGTAATTAATTAAGATTTTAATACTATAATTGATTAAAAGCACAGTAAATATATTAATGAGGTTATAGTTGACTCAAAATAATTATTTCCCACCCAACACCCCAACAAATAAATTCTGATTTCGTATATTTGCCCAACCAAACATTACACTTAATTATGAGCCAAAAAGTATTACTTAATTCAAAAGAAGTTACTATCATACTCCATCGTTTGGCTTGTCAGTTAATCGAAAAACATCTTGATTTCTCCGATACTATTTTAGTGGGGATTCAGCCAAGAGGCGTTTTTTTAGCTGAACGTTTAAAACAAATATTAGAAAACGAATACAAGGTTCCTGCAATTTCTTTAGGATATCTGGACATTACTTTTTTTAGAGATGATTTTCGTCGTACTGATAAACCGCTGGAAGCCAATAAAACACAAATAAATTTTATAGTCGAAGACAAGAAAGTCATTTTTATAGATGACGTTTTGTTTACCGGACGAAGCATTCGTTCTGCCTTAACCGCGATTCAATCTTTTGGGCGACCTTCAGAAATTGAATTGTTAGTGTTAATCGACAGACGTTTTAGCCGTAATTTACCTATTCAGCCTGATTATCGTGGTCGTCAGGTAGATGCCATAAATAATGAAAAAGTAAAGGTAAGCTGGAAAGAAAATGATGGTGAAGATGTAGTTCACTTGGTGACAAATTAGTTTAATCGGTTAACCGGTTAATTGTTTAATCGGAAAAGCCAAACAATTAAACGATTTAACAAATAAACGATTAAACAAACAAAACATATAAACAAACACAATGAAAGAATTAAGCGTAAATCACTTATTAGGAATTAAATATATCAACGAGAATGATATTAACCTAATTTTTGAAACGGCCGATCATTTTAAAGAAGTCATTAACCGACCTATTAAAAAAGTTCCTTCATTACGAGATATTACCATTGCTAACATTTTTTTCGAAAACAGTACCAGAACAAAACTTTCTTTTGAGTTAGCACAAAAACGATTATCTGCAGATGTTATTAGTTTTTCGGCAGCACAATCATCTGTTAAAAAAGGAGAAACTTTAATTGATACTGTAAACAATATTCTATCTATGAAAGTAGATATGGTAGTAATGCGCCACTCCAATCCCGGAGCGGCTTATTTTTTATCTAAAAATGTCAAAGCAAGTATCGTAAATGCCGGAGACGGAGCGCACGAACATCCAACTCAGGCTTTATTAGATAGTTATTCTATCAGAGAAAAATTAGGAGATGTAACCGGGAAAAAAGTAGTAATTGTAGGCGATATTCTGCATTCAAGAGTAGCCTTATCAAACATATATGCTTTGCAAATGCAAGGCGCTGAAGTTAAAGTATGCGGGCCAAAAACATTGATTCCAAGATATATCGAATCACTAGGAGTTACAGTCGAACCAAATTTGCGAAAAGCATTAGAATGGTGTGATGTTGCAAACATGCTTCGTGTACAGAATGAGCGTATGGATGTAAACTTTTTTCCATCAACGCGTGAATATGCACAACAATATGGTGTAGATAAACCTTTATTGGATTCGCTAGGAAAAGAAATCGTAATCATGCACCCGGGACCAATCAATAGAGGAGTAGAGATTACATCTGAAGTTGCTGACTCTGATCATTCTGTGATTTTGAATCAGGTCGAAAATGGTGTAGCGATCAGAATGGCCGTAATTTATCTTTTGGCTTCTAAGATTCAATAAGTTTAGTTTTCAGTCTCAGTCTCAGTTTTCAGTCTCAATGAGAGACTTATAAACGGATGTTATCCTGAGCGAAGACGAAGGACTTTTTATGTGTAAAGGGCTTCGACTTCGCTCAGCCTGACAAAAATTGAGGCTAAAAACTGAAAACTGAAAACCGCGACTGCAAACTAAAAAAAAACGTACCTTAGCTCTCGAAAACAGAGCCTATATATTATAAGATGAAAGTAGATCAAAAAGGACATACCGTTACGATTAAAGATACCCAGGGAGATTTTAATTCTTTTTTGGAGAAAGTAACGCAGCAGTTTAAAACCTTTGAAAAACAAAATATTATAATTGATTTATCAGCAGATCCCGGATTGACTGAGAAGGATTTGAAGCTTTTTATGCCACTTTCGAAACAACAGAAAAAAGGCAAAAAATCATTTGTAGTTGTAGTCTCTGATCTTGACTTTAATGCTATTTCGCATAAATTAATTGTAGTCCCTTCACTTTTAGAAGCACACGATATTATCGAAATGGAAGAAATTGAAAGAGACTTAGGATTTTAAAATTGATTATTTTGTTTAACTGTTTATTTGTTTAACGGTTTAATCGATTTTATACTTTAACAATTTCCGATTAAACAAATTAACAATTAAACGAATTAACAAAAAATTGAAGCTTACAATACTTGGCTGTTATGCCGCAACTCCCAGAACGATTACCAACCCAACAGCGCAGGTTTTAGAAATTAAAAACAGAATGTTTTTGATTGATTGCGGAGAAGGAACTCAAGTACAATTGCGTAAAAACAAGATTAAATTCTCAAAAATTAATCACATTTTTATTTCGCATTTACATGGAGATCACTTTTTTGGTCTGATTGGTACTATTTCGACTTTTGCACTTCTAGGACGTACTACTGATTTGCATATTTATGGTCCAAAGGGAATCAAAGAAATCATTACTTTACAATTGAGATTATCCAGTTCCTGGACAACGTATGAGTTGTTTTATCATGAATTGGAATCTAAAGAAAGCGAAGTTATTTTTGAAGATAGTAAAGTAATTGTAAAAACGATTCCGTTAAAACATCGCGTTTACACAAACGGATTTTTGTTTCAGGAAAAACCCGGAGATAGAAAATTAAATGTAGATGCTGTTCAGCAATACAATATTCATACAGCTTATTATCAAAAAATAAAAGGCGGCGGAAATGTAACGCTTGACGATGGAACTGTAATCGAAAATGAGAAATTATCTTTTGATCCGATTCCGTCATTGAGTTATGCTTTTTGTTCAGATACCGTTTATAACGAAGATATTATTCCGATAATTGAAAACGTAGATGTTTTGTATCACGAATCTACTTTTCTGGAATCTGAAGCTGCTTTGGCATTAAAAACATTGCATTCTACCGCAATAGAAGCCGCAAAGATCGCCTTAAAGGCAAATGTTAAACATTTGGTTTTAGGACATTATTCTACAAGATATGACGGAATAGAACGTTTTAAGGAAGAAGCAGAAACCGTTTTTCCAAATGTTTTATTAGGAGATGATGGAGTTTCTTTTGAGTTTATTTAAAGTTGCTAAGGTTCTGAGATGCTAAGTTTCTAAGTTTTGGAACGTGAATAAACAGATGTCACCCTGAGCGAAGCCGAAGGGCTTTTGTAATAAGTGGAGCTTCGACTTCGCTCAGCCTGACAAACCTGAAACAAAAAAAACTAAAAACTAAAATAATAAATCATGAACGATTTAAGTAATTATAGAAAGTCTTACGAGAAAAGTGAATTATTAGAAACTAATATTCCTGAAGATCCAATTAATCTTTTTAACAGATGGTTTCATGAAGTGGAAGATTTTGGCGCAAGCGGAGAAGTAAATGCCATGACAGTTTCGACAATTGGTTTAGATGGTTTTCCGAAATCGAGAGTTGTTTTATTAAAGAAATTCTCTGAAGAAGGTTTTATTTTTTACACCAATTATGATTCTGAAAAAGGAAAAGCAATTGCCGCAAACCCTCATGTTTGTTTGTCATTTTTTTGGCAGGAAATGGAACGTCAGGTAATTATTAAAGGAATTGCTGAAAAAACTTCTGAAAATATTTCAGACGGTTATTTTGATTCTCGCCCTGACGGAAGTAAGCTTGGTGCAATTGTTTCGCATCAGAGTGAGGTCATTCCGTCAAGAGCATTTTTAGAAGAAAACTTAAAGAAACTGGAAAAAGAATTTGAAGGAAAATCAATTCCGAGACCTAAAAATTGGGGAGGATTTTTAGTAACTCCTTTAGAGGTAGAATTTTGGCAGGGAAGACCTAATAGATTGCATGATAGAATTCGTTATACAAGCCAATCTGATTTCTCATGGAAGATTGAACGACTATCTTCGTAGTTGTAAGAATTTTATTTAATATAATAAAATAAACATGCATTTCATCGATTAATTTTGTAGTTTACCGATAAATTGAATAAGTTTGACTTAAGAAACGAACGATTTATCTAAAAATATATTTAAAGAATTTGCCCCAACATTTACTTTAAAGTTTAAAAACCGCTACTGATTATGAAGAAGATTTTGTGCGCCATGCTGTTCATTGTAATAAATATTACAATGAACTCATGTTCTGCCGATACTGCAGAAGGAAAAGAAAATAGCAATAGTACTTCGACCGAAAAAATAGTAACGAGCTACACTTATAGTGATGCTGAGCTTGAAACAATGCAACTAATAAACAATTACCGAGTAAGTATTGGTTTAAATGCATTAGAAAAAATCAATTATATTTCTTATAAATGCGAAGAGCATAATAAATACATGATCGCAAACAATGTTGTTAATCATGACGATTTTGTTGCGCGTTCTAATGATATTATGAATGTGCTTGGAGATAAATATGTTGGCGAAAATGTAGCTTATAATTATAGAACTTCTGATGCTGTACTAAAAGCCTGGTTGGAAAGCCCGGGTCACAGGCAGAATATAGAAGGAAACTTTACGCATTTTGGAATATCGATAACTATAGATCCTAAAACAGGATATAAATATTATACAAATATATTCGCAAGAATGTAGAAAAATTTTGGACTGGTTGGTTTTTATTGGTCGTTGTAATTTAAAGAATTGCAACGACTTTTTTTATACAAAAATTTATAAATTCCAAATTCCAATAATAGAATGAATATCATTGGAATTTGGAATTTTAAAATATTTGGAATTTAAACTTTTATAGTGCCGTAATAATAAATTCACTGCGTCTGTTTTCCTGATGTTCAGCTTCGGTACATGAAACACCATCGGCGCATTTGTTTACAAGTTGGGTTTCTCCATAGCCTTTACCGGTTAATCTTTTAGGAGCTACGCCATTTTTAATCAGCCATTGTATAGTAGATTTTGCTCTACGATTAGATAAATCTTCGTTGTATTTAAATGACGCGCGGCTGTCTGTGTGAGACCGAATGCTTAATTTCATAGAAGGATTCTCATTTAATACCACTAATATTTTCTCTAAGTCCAGAGCAGCTTCGACGCGGATATTTGATTTATCTAAGTCAAAATAAATCATTTTTATTTTAAAGCATTTGCCTAAATCATCACCAATAGTCACTTTACAAATTAACGGATCTAAAGCAATTGGCAGACTTGTTTTTCCGGTTAGTTTTCCAATTGTTACAGCAATTTCTTTAGTCGAATAATCTTGTTTTTCGGCTCGAACGGTATAGCTTTTTCCGCATTCTATAGGAAAATTATAAAGCCCTTCAGAATCAGTAATAACAGAGTTTTTAGGAACATTTGAGCCGCTCTCATATAGAGAAACTTTTGCACCGGGTAAAATTGCACCTGTTTTTGAGTCCGTTATATTTCCGTTTAATTCCTGAATGCATTTTAGTTTTTTTGTTTCTTTGAATTTATAGATATCATCAGAGCCCTGACCACCATCTTTATTTGAACTAAAATAGCCTAGTCTCGTAGCCGGATCAATAATGTATGCAAAATCATCTTTAGGAGAGTTTATATCACTGCCAAGATTCTGAATCGCACTAACAGTTCCGTTGTCTTCAAGTTGGCCCACAAATACATCGAGACCACCTAATCCGGGATACCCGTCAGAGGCAAAATAGATTTCCTGTTCGTTTGTAATATAAGGGAAAGTTTCTTTTCCCTCGGTATTAATTGTTTTTCCCATATTTTCGGGTGTACCATAGCCTCCACCACTGTTTATACTAACTTTGTAGAGATCAGATTGCCCTAAGGTTCCAGGCATATCAGATGAAAAATAAAGTGTTTTTTCATCAGGACTAAGTGCAGGATGCGCAGTACTGTAACTGTCGCTATCAAACGGAAGTTCTGTTATATTGCTCCATTTTCCATTATTTTGCAGTGTAGCTTTGTAGATTTTTAATAAAGTAATTTTATTTTCATCTTTTCCTTTTTTACCATTTACATAGTTATTTCTTGTATAGTAGACCGTTTTACCATCTTTTGTAAAAACAGGAGTAGCTTCGTGAAATTTACTGTTTAGACCATTTTTAAATTTATGTACTTTAGAAACAGTATTGTTTGTGGCATCAATATTGGCATCATATAGATTTGTAAAGTATTCACCCGTCCATTTATGTTTTCGCTGCGAAAAATTGCCTGTGTCTCTTGCAGAGGCAAAGTATAATTTGTAGTTGTATACAAAGGAACCATAATCTGAATACTTACTGTTTACGCCGGCATCTTCAATTATATAACGGCCGCTATTTGCTTTAATCTGATCCAGATAATTTACATCATCTTTATATAATTTTCCTCTTTTATCGTCTCTATACTTGGTATTAAACTCATCCAGAATTTTATTTGCTTTCTCAGTTTGTCCGGTTGATTTTAGAGACTGGGCATATCTGTAGTAATACTCAGGTTCAGGATTTGTATTCATTGCAAATAATTCTCCGTACCATTTTGCAGCTCCTTCAAAATCAGAATTGAAATAATAGGAATTGCCAAGTTTTTCGAACATTTCTTGAGATTTGTATCCTTTTTGAGCTACTTTCTCGTAGGTTTTTATGGCGTCAATATAAGCGTAGTTGGCGTATTTTTTATCGGCAGAATTTACTTTTGATTGTTGAGAATAACTGTTAAATGAAAAAGTACTTATGATTGTTAAACAAAGGAGAGTATAATTTTTCATAATAATCATTTTTAGAAGAAACGAGGAGTTGTAAGTTTACTATGGTTTTTGAAGAATTCATAACGCAGGTATATTTCGTGCGATCCTGAATTGTAGTTATTCAGTTTTGTGGTTTCGCGGTCGTAACCATATCCTACATAAAGCCCATCGCTGATTTGAAATCCAACAATTCCGCTTACAGATGCACTCCATCTATAAGAAATCCCTGCGACAAATTTTTCAAAAAACATGAAGTTGGCAGAAATATCAACCTGGAGTGGTGCGCCCTCAACCATTTTAATAAGCGTGGCAGGTTTGAACTTTATATATTGCAATTTGTCAAGATCAAATACGTAACCGGCTATAAGATAATAATTGATTTTATTGGTGTAAATGGCATAACTATTATCATCAAATTTTTTGGTTTCAATAAAATTTGGAACTGATAAACCGATATAGGCTTTATCTGAATGCCAATAAACACCTGCGCCAATATTTGGTGAAAATTTATTATGTAAATCCTGAAACTGCGGATCTCCCTGATCCTCCGGATTTAGCTTACTAACATCTAAATTGAATAAATTACCACTTCCTTTAATACCAAATGAAAGTTTGAAATCTGCAGATGTTTGAAGGGTGTAAGATAAATCTGTAGAAATAGTTGTCTCATTTGTTGGTCCAATTTTATCGTTTACCAATGATAAACCTACTCCTAAATGGCTATTGTTTATAGGCGTGTTTGCAGAAAAACTGGCAGTTTGTGGAGCTCCATCCAAACCTACCCATTGAGTCCTGTAGAGACCAAAGATGCTCAAAGCGCCTCTGGATCCTGCATAAGCCGGATTTACGTTTATAGCATTGTACATATACTGAGTATACTGTGAATCTTGTTGTGCATAACCAGAAATAGTTACAAACATGATAACGAAGAAAAATAATTTTGTTCTCATAGTAGATATTTATTATTTTAATTATTACTCCTGGCTTTTTGAATTAAGAAAACTCAAAAAAGTAAATGTATTCGCTTCCTCAAAAATAAGGATTTTTTTACTAATTATTACTTAATACATTGTAAAAGAATTTGTTATGGTGTTTTGTTTGAGAAACATTCTTTCGGGAAATTTAAATATTCACCTTTTTTATCTTTGTTAATTGTTATCAGTTTCCTGTGATTCTATCAAAAAAGACTACATTTTTTATTAGCTATAGAATGTCGATGAACTGTATGTTATGATAGACGAAATACATCTTTACTCAAAAGTTGTAAGGAGAATTTCCCAATTGTTAAAATTTTGAGGATTTAGTATTCTTGCTAAAACTTCCATTTAATGTTAACAGAAGTAAAAAATGGGAGAGTATTAGAATTTCTTTTGTAAATTAGAACTTAAATAAAAGATTAACCTCCATAAAGAGGTTTCTAAACCTTAGGCTTATGAAAAATTTAATTTTAATACGGCATGCAAAATCAAGTTGGGAAGCTCCTTTAAAAGATTTCGATAGACCTTTAATGAAGAAAGGTATTTTGGATGCCCATAATGTATCAGCAAAAATTTCAAAATTTCTGCCAAAAACGTATATAGTATGGAGCAGTACTGCCGCTCGAGCCACAGAAACGGCTATTATTTTTGCCCAAAATATTTCATATCCTATTGAAAGTATCGTTTATAAAGACGACCTTTATACCTTTGATGAGAGACATCTCGAAAAGGTTATTAAATCATGTGATAATAGTTTAGATAGCGTTATTCTTTTTGGACATAACGAGGCTATTACAAATTTTGTTAATAAATTTGGGGATGTTTTTATCGAAAATGTTCCTACTTCCGGCTTTGTGTCATTGCAATTTGATGCAGATAGTTGGGACAACATTAATAAAGGTAAAACCCAAAAAACAATTTTCCCCAAAGATTTAAAATAAAATACCAGTGTACGAACATAAATATATCGATAGAGAAAAAAGTTGGTTAGCGTTTAATGCAAGAGTACTTCAGGAAGCTGCAGATAATACAGTTCCGCTTTTAGACAGATTGCGTTTTGTTGGAATTTTCTCCAACAATTTAGATGAATTTTTTAGAGTTCGTTATGCTGCAATTAGAAGATTGAGCCTGTCAGGAATTTCCGGTGAAAAATATTTAGGAGGAGTTTCTGCCCACCAATTAATCAAAGATATTACTGAGATTGTAATTCAGCAGCAATCAGAAAGTTTGCGTATTTTAAGTAATATTGAAGCAGAGCTTGAAGCCGAAAATATATTTATCATAAACGAAGATCAAATCACAAGAGATCAGGAAAGTTATTTAAAAGATTTTTTCGTTCAAAAATTAAGCCCGGAATTGGTGACGATTATCTTGAATGATTTAGCAGAATTTCCTGTTCTTAAAGACACATTAGGTTATCTGGCAGTTCGTTTAGAAATGAATTTAAACAATGAAATTCGCTACGCCGTTATCGAAATTCCTAAAACAATAAACAGGTTTGTTGTCCTGCCATCAAATGATGAAAAACAATATGTTATTCTTATAGACGATGTTATACGTTATAATTTGGGAAATATTTTTAATATTTTCGATTATAAAAGCGTCTCCGCGCACATGATTAAAATAACACGTGATGCGCAATTGGATATTGACAGTGATTTGAGCAAAAGTATGCTCGAAAAAATTGCAACATCAGTAAAAGATCGAAGAATTGGAGAGCCGGTTCGCTTTATTTATGACAATTTAATTGAAGAAGATACACTCCAGTTTTTTCTGGATAAAATGAAAATAGTAGAAACAGACAGTATAATTCCCGGCGGAAGATATCACAATCGTCGTGATTATATGAGTTTTCCAAATTTAGGAAGATACGATTTACTATATAAACCAAATGAGCCATTACCAATTCCAGGTCTGGGTTTAGGCGGAAGTATTCTGGAAAAAATCAATAAAAAAGATTATTTATTACACGCCCCATATCAGTCATTCTCTTATTTGACAAAGTTTTTGCGTGAAGCCGCTTTAGATCCAAAAGTTACAAGCATAAAAATTACCTTGTATCGCTTGGCAAAAAATTCGCAAATCATTAGTTCTTTGATTAATGCTGCTAAAAATGGTAAAAAAGTAACCGTTCAAATCGAGCTTCAGGCACGTTTTGATGAAGCTACAAATATCTCGTATGCAGAGCAAATGCAAACCGAAGGAATTGATCTTATTTTTGGAATAAAAGGCCTAAAAGTTCACAGTAAAATATGTGTAATAGAAAGAGTTGAAGACGGAAAAGCACGTCGTTACGGATTTATTTCGACAGGAAATTTCAACGAATCAACTGCTAAGATTTATACAGATGTTACCCTTTTTACTTGTCATCAGGGAATTTTGAAAGACATATCTAAAATATTTGAGTTTTTTGACATCAATTATAGAGTACACAGATACAAACATCTAATTGTATCACCACATTATACACGAACGAAATTTGTTAAATTAATAGATCGTGAGATTCTGCACGCATTAGCAGGCCGAAAAACACATATAAAATTAAAAATGAATAGTTTATCTGATTTCAAGATGATCGATAAATTATATGAAGCCAGTAATGCCGGAGTAAAAATACAGCTTCAGGTGAGAGGAATTTGCTCTTTGATTCCGGGAATTCCGGGAATGAGCGAAAACATAGAAGCCATAAGTATCGTCGATAACTATCTGGAACATTCAAGAGTTTATATTTTTGGAAATGCCGGTTTAACCGAAGTCTATATTTCCTCAGCCGATTTTATGACAAGAAACCTTGACGGAAGAGTTGAGGTAACTTGCCCAATTTATGATCTCGAAATTAAAAAAGAACTAATAGATAATTTCAATATAGCATGGAAAGGGAATGTCAAAGTGAGATATCATTCCTATAAATTAGATAATAAATATAAGCCGCGTAATCATCACGCTCCGTTTAGGGCACAGTTTGAAACCTACAAGTATTATCAAAATAAAGTAGAAGTAATTGAGGAGGTAGTACAGCGAACAAATTAAAATAAATAATAAAATTTCAAATCATAAAGGGAGCATGATTAATATAAGGAAATATGCAGCAATAGATATTGGTTCAAATGCCATGAGATTACTAATATCCAATGTTGTAGAACAAGATGGTAAAGAACCGCAATTTAATAAAAGTTCACTTGTTCGTGTCCCGATTCGTTTAGGACAAGATGCCTTTACTGTAGGAGAAATTTCAGAAGAAAATATAGATAGAATGGTTGATGCCATGAAAGCATTCAACCTTTTGATGAAAGTACATAAAGTAGAACGTTATATGGCATTTGCGACTTCGGCAATGCGTGAAGCTTATAATTCTAAAGAAGTTGTCGCTTTGATCAAGAAAAAAGCCGACATTAAAATCGAAATTATTGATGGTAAAAAAGAAGCCGCAATCATTGCTTCAACAGATTTACATCATTTATTGAAAACTGACGAAACTTATCTTTTTGTTGATGTTGGTGGCGGAAGTACAGAATTTACATTATTCTCTGACGGAAAAATGATTACTTCAAGATCTTTTAAAGCCGGAACCGTTCGTTTATTAAATGATATGGTTTGCGATGTAGTTTGGGATGAAATCGAAAAATGGATTAAAGCCAACACTGCAGATTATGATGAAGTGACGTTGATTGGTTCAGGAGGAAATATCAATAAATTGTTTAAAATGTCCGGAAAACAGCAGGAAAAACCGCTTTCATACATTTACATCAATTCGCAATATGCATTTTTGAATTCATTGACTTATGAACAAAGAATTGCCGAATTAGGTCTGAATTCTGACCGTGCCGACGTAATTATTCATGCAACCAGAATTTATCTGAATGCCATGAAATGGAGTGGAGCACGCCAAATCTACGTCCCTAAAATTGGACTTTCTGACGGAATCGTGAAAGCAATGTATTACGGTAAAATTTAATATTTAAGCTACAGCGTAAGTGTTTTTTTTGCCACGAATTTCGCGAATCAGCACGAATTTTTTTATGCATAATGTAAAATATTAATTCGTGAAAATTAGTGAAATTGCTTCGCCTGTTCGCTATCGCTCGAGTCGTGGCAAACTTTTTTAATATTGATTATTGTAATTTTATAATAAATGAATAAAACCAGACTTGAAGCCTTTAGTGATGGTGTTTTGGCAATCATCATAACCATTATGATTCTAGAAATCAAAGTCCCTCATGGAGTTGAGTTTGTCGATTTAAAGCCACTTATTCCTAAGTTTTTAAGTTATATTTTGAGTTTTATTTACGTTGGAATTTACTGGAATAACCACCATTATTTAATACACAGTCTGACCAAAATCAACGGAAAAATCCTTTGGGCAAATTTGCATTTACTTTTCTGGTTATCACTTATTCCGGTTTCTACAGGTTGGGTTGGAGAACATAATTTTGAAAAAGCACCTTTAGCACTATATGGAATTATTTTATTTGGATGTGCAGTGGCTTATATTATTCTTCAGAAAATGGTTTTGGACGCAGAAGGGAAAGATTCACTTTTAAGAAAAGCTATTGGTAAAGATTTAAAAGGTAAAATCTCTACAGGTCTAAATATTATTGGAATCGTTTCTTCATTTTATAATGAATGGATTTCAGGTGCTTGTTATGTTATCGTAGCTTTAATATGGCTTGTTCCGGACAAAAGAATAGAAAGAGCTCTTACAGCAAAAAAATAATCTTTTTAATATATATTGTAAAAGCTCCAGCGGACCGACATTATAACAAAGTTTTTTCAGCTTTTCAATAAATAAATTTTTGTTTTAAAATGAAATCCGTTTTTCAATCCATTCAGGTTTTACCGCAGGAAGAATTAGATCAGTTAGATGATTTAATTACATTTCGAAAACTCAAAAAAGGGGATCTTTTATTGACCGAAAATCAGGTTTGTAATGAAATCGTTTTTATCAAAAAAGGAATTTTAAGATCCTATTTTTTCAATCATCAAGGAGATGAAATTACCAATTGTTTTTCTTTCGAAAATGAATTTATGACTTCATTTTCAAGTTTTATAACTCAAGAAATAGCCGAGGAAAATATTCAGGCTTTAGCCGATACCGAATTGCAGGTTCTTAGTCGTGAAAGTTTAGAGAAACTTTATAAATCAAATATTCATTGGCAGGAAATAGGACGTAAATTAACTGAAATGGAACATGTAAGACTTCAGAAGCGAATGATTTCTTTTCAAAAATTATCAGGAACGCAACGTTACGAAGAGCTTTATCAAGATCACCAAAAGTACCTTCAGTTGATTCCGCTTCAATATTTAGCGTCTTATTTAGGTATAACACCAAGGCATTTAAGCCGCATCAGAAAAGCCATTTTATAGGACATTTGTCCAGTATCAATTTTCATTGGAATACTATTTTTGTTAAAAAGGAAACACATGAAAAAAATATTGATAATAAATGGACACCCAAATCCATCCGGTTTTAATTTTGGAATAGCCGAATCTTACCTGAAAGGTGCTGCTGCTTCCGGAGCAGAAGTGGATACAATAACAATTGCCGAATTAAAGTTTAGTCCTAATTTACAGTTTGGCTATCAAAAACGAACCGAATTAGAACCTGATTTAATAGAATCCTGGCAGAAAATTAAAAATGCAAATCATTTAGTTTGGATCCATCCCGTTTGGTGGGGCGGACTTCCTGCAATTACAAAAGGATTTATTGATCGCTTATTTTTGCCTGGGATGGCGTTTCAATACCGGGAAAATTCAGTTTGGTGGGATAAATTGCTAGCAGGAAAAACGGCCCATATTATCACGACTTTAGATCAGCCAAGTTGGTATTACAGGTTGTTCTTCGGAAGGCCAAGTGTTAATCAATTAAAAAAATCTACTTTAGAATTCTGCGGAGTAAAACCTGTAAAAGTCAGTTACATCGGAGTCATAAAAGGGTCTAATGATTCTCAAAGAGAAAAATGGTTGCAGAAAGTGTATGAATTGGGACTTCGAAATAAATAATACATACTGTTGAGAATTTCCGCCACGAATTCACGAATTAAATTCATCATAATTCGTGAATTCGTGGCAAAAAAAATATTCGTGGCAAAAAGAATCTTATGAAGTTAAATCCAATCCAAAGGTAGAACGTAAAAGATCAAGATTTGGATTGATTTCCATCAAACGATTGTATCGATCCTGATCGTTCATACTTCTTTTAACTTCGATAGTTTCGTTTACATTAACCTGAATCGTGATATCATGATTGTGTAAATGTCCTTTTAGATGCCCTAAAAGTCCATGAATCTGACCTTCAAAATCTAGTTTAGAACCTTCGTTGGGTAACTCAAAAGTAATAGTTGTCCCGTTTAAAGTTGGATCGTTAATTAATAATAACGATTGCATGATTTTGTGTCCTTTATCGCCCAAACGTTGCGCATATTTAGTCCATTGCACTAACATTTCAGTCTCTGTAAAATCTTCCGTTGGCATTACAGAAGTAGGTTTTACGTAAGATTTATTGGCTGCTTCTAATTCTTTTTTCTTGCGAATACTTGATAAAGAAAAAGCCGAAACTTTAGGTTCAGTACTAACTTCAGGTTTAGGAACTATAGGCGTTTCAACTTTTGGAGTTTCAGCGGCAGTTTCTCCCTTTACTTCAGAATTGGTGTTACTATTCTGTTCTGCGTTTGGAATTTGGGATTTGCTATTTGAAATTTCAGCTTTATTACTTGGAACTTCTACAATAGAATATCCTCCATTTTTATAATAAGTAGGCGGAATTATGAATTGCTCAACTTTTTTTTTTCTCCATCAAAGTTGATAGAGGCCAATTGCATCAAACATAATTCGACCAAAAGACGTTGATTCTGACTTAATTTATACTTTAAATCACAGTCATTTGCAATATCGATTCCTTTTAGTAAAAAGTCCTGAGAACATTTCTGAGCCTGAACACCATACATTTGTTGTGCCTGTTCGCCAACTTCAAGTAAAGTGATCGTAGCAGGAGTTTTGCTCACTAATAAATCTCTAAAATGCGAAGCCAAACCGGCAATAAAATGATGCCCGTCAAAACCTTTTGCCAGAATATCATTGTACGCCAACAAAAGATCAGGAATCTTATTTTCTAAAAGTAAATCAGTAATAGTGATGTAAGTTTCGTAATCTAAAACGTTTAGGTTTTCGGTTACGGCCTGACGCGTTAAGTTAGTTCCGCAATATGAAACGACACGGTCAAAAATAGATAAAGCATCACGCATTGCGCCATCAGCTTTTTGAGCAATAATGTGTAAAGCGTCATCTTCAAAATTGATTCCCTGACTTGTTGCAACGTCAGCCAAATGTTCTTTAGCATCTTTTACCGTAATTCTTTTGAAATCAAATATCTGACAACGAGATAAAATCGTTGGAATAATCTTGTGTTTTTCTGTTGTTGCTAAGATAAAAATAGCATGTTTAGGCGGTTCTTCTAATGTTTTCAAAAAAGCATTAAAAGCTGCCGAAGACAACATATGAACCTCGTCAATAATATAGACTTTGTATTGCCCGGTTTGTGGCGGGATTCGAACCTGATCAATCAGGTTACGAATATCATCAACCGAGTTGTTTGAAGCTGCATCTAACTCAAAAACGTTAAAAGCGAAATCTTCATTAGGATCGTCATATCCGGGTTGGTTTATTTTGCGCGCCAAAATACGTGCGCAAGTTGTTTTTCCAACTCCACGAGGTCCGGTGAATAAAAGAGCAGAAGCAAGGTGATTGCTGTCAATAGCATTCAACAAAGTGTTGGTAATGGCTTTCTGACCTACAACATCCTTAAAGGTCTGTGGGCGATACTTACGAGCCGATACTACAAATTGTTCCATATTCTTTTTATTCGATAGCAAATATAGGCTGAAAATTGCCAAATCACAAATCTGAAATTAATAAATATAAAGGAGGTTTTTGAGTGGTTTGAATATGAGAAAGTAAGAAGTTTAAATTAACATTTTTTACTATTAGCTTGGCGAAATTAAACGCTGATAAAATGGATTCGCTTTGCGAAAACGCGGATTTATACGGATTTTTTTTTCTTTAGATTTGTCTTCCTGAGCGTCCCGAAACTTCGGGAGAAGGATCGCAATCATAATCGACAATCAAAGTCCTTGCGAGGAACGACCTGTTCGCCGGGGCGAAAGCAATCTCACTAAACAGGAAAAATGAATCGTTTCGATAAGATTTAATTTAGAAAATTGTTATTTTAAATTTATACTTTTGATTGAGTGCAAAAAGGTTATTATCAATGTTTTAATTTTAAAACGACTATTCTGTTAAGTATTAATCCTATTATAAACCGCCAAATATGAAATTATTTCTATTGACTTTATTATTAATCACAACTTCAATTGTAAAATCTCAAAATGCAACACAAGCAAGTCCTGTTTATCAATTGCGTATTTATGAAATTTTCGAAAATAATAAGAAAGAATTCCACGAAAGGTTTCGCGATCATGCGATGCGTATCATGAAGAAATATAACTTTAAAATTGTATCTATTTATGAATCAAAATCAGATAAGAAGACGGAGTTTGTTTATTTTTTAGAATGGCCGGACAAAAATACTATGAAAAAAGCCTGGGAAGATTTTAAAAAAGATCAGGAATGGATTGATATCAAAAAACAATATACGGCGAAATATGGTGATGTAGTTGGGAATGTTGAAGATCGGGTTTTGACTAAGGTTGATTATTCTCCGAATTGAGTAAGAAGTTTCAGAATCATAAGGTTGGGTATAGCAAAATTCAGGACTTTTTTTATGCGCTAATTTTAAGAAATTGCTAATAATTAAAAATTGTAGGATTATTATGTAATATTTAAATAATTTATTCGTTAACTTAGAGAATTAATTAATTTAAAAAATATCATTATGAAAGTTAAATCAATTTTATTAGGTCTGTGTCTTGCTTTTTCATTAGTAGCTTGTGGTCCTAAAGATGCAGATATCCAAAAAGAGATCGCTGCAAAAATGGGTGACATGCCCGGAATGGAAGTTACTGTAAAAGATGGTATTGCTACTATCTCTGGTATTTGTAAAGATGCTGCTTGTAAAACAAGTTGTGAGAGTATCGCTAAGGGGATTAAAGGAGTAAAATCAGTAGTGAATAACTGTGAGATTGCTGCTCCGGAACCTGTGGCTGCTGCTCCGGCTCCAGTTGTAATTAATGCTGATAGTGTTTTAAATACTTCGGTAAGTGAAGTAGTGAAAACTTATACTGGTGTAACGGCTACAGTTGCAAATGGTGTAGTAACGCTTACAGGAGACATCAAAAAAACTCAATTACCAGCTTTGATAAAAAGCATACAGGAATTGAAACCTAAAAAAGTTGAAAATAAGTTAACTATTAAATAGAACGTTATGAATTTAGTGGATAAATACAGAGAGTTAACAGATTTGGCTACTAATTTAAGTGTAGCAAATTTGCAGGTAAGAGAACAAGATAATGTATTGTATGTTGACGGTACAGCAAAATCGGCAGAAGATAAAGAAAGTCTTTGGAATGCTTACGGAAAATTGGATCCTGATTTTAGATCGGCTGATGTGGTAATGAATATTGCCGTTGTAGAAGGAACTACGACAGACTATACCGTTGTAAGTGGTGATTCTCTATCAAAAATAGGAAAAGCGCACGGTGTTTCATGGCAAACAATTTACGAAGCCAATAAAGATGTTATCAAAAATCCTGACCTGATTCAGGCAGGTTGGAAATTAAAAATACCAACAGCATAATTTATTTATCAGCTGTTTTTAAAAAGTCCGTCTAATGATGGGCTTTTTTTGTGGAGTAAAATTAACAGAAAAGAGCGCAAAAGAATTTACACAGGATTGTTATACCGTTTTTAACTTAAAATTGTTTTGTACGTATTCTGAAATTTTAAACCGGATAGTATATTTTCCGGAACATTTTTTTCCTGGATTAATACCTTGAATTTCATTCCCATATCCATTAATAATCTATAATTGATAATGGATTCCTGTAATGCCGATGTTAAATTCGCAGGACTGGTTTGTAATGATTTGTTTTGGTATTCTTTGATGCCAAGTCCTAATAAAAAAGAAGCTTGTTCCGTTATTCCGCTACATTTTAAACCGCTTTGTATACCCCAATGAGATAAAGCTGAAAAGTTTACGTGAGATGTAATGTCTTGATAACCTATAGATTGGTATGGATTGTTGTTTGTATGATGTTTATTATAACATATAAGCGTACCACAATTTCTATGGTTGCTATATAATTCTGATGATGTATTTCCGTAATCAATCGTAATTACATATCCTTTGTTTAGTGATTGTGCGATTTCTTTAATCCATAAAATAGCTTCAAGATTTACTTCGGTTCGAAATCCTTTTGGTAATTGTACATTTAGTGTTGCAAAATAATCAATGAGTTCATTATTTGCAGGCTTTAATATTTCGATAAAACCATTAGAATAATCCACATAAACTTCCATTAATTGCTCTGTCATAATTACCTGATGAACAGAAAAATTATCAATTAACTCATTCGATAAAATACAGCCGTTTATTTCAGGGATTTCAAGAATAGAATTGTGCCAGCTTACTTTCTCATGCAAATATTTTTTTTGTTTTTCCAGCATGTCGGTACTCTTCTCAATAATGCAATAAGACAAATTATCATATAAATTTTTATTGCCTTTCAGATAGTCTAAAATATCATGACATAATAAACCTGTTCCGGCACCATATTCGACTATCTGGAATGGTTTTTTTTCTAAAATCTGCCACATTTCCTCAATTTGACGGCCTATCATAGCACCAAAAGCATTGGAGAGATTTGCATTGGTATAAAAATCACCATCTGATCCAATCTTGTTTTGGGCAGAATTATAATAACCCAATTCAGGATAATACAAAGCCATTTCCATGAAATCATGAAAAGATATTGCGCCTTCTTTCCTTATTCTGTCCGTTATTATTTCTGAAAGTAACATTCAATTTTGAATAATTATAATTTGAATTTATTCCCTTCCCTTAATGCTTAGTTCAAGTAATATTTTAGCAGTTTCCGAATCAGAATTGGCTGAAAATCCAGCTACATAAACTCCTTTTTTGCCTGTACTGGATTTTATTCCATAAACTACCGCTTCATCTCCGGGATCAGAGTCGCCTTCGTATCGATACACATGTACGATTTCAAATTTTTCAGGATTCTTCATTATTACATCTTCATTTAGATTGAAATCAAACGTAAAACCTTTTTCATTCAATTGATCTAAAGCTTTTGAAACAGTTGCGTAGTGATATATTTTAGTCATGTTAGTTGAAATTAAAAATTAGGATTTTAAAGATAACCATTTTAAAATTAAATTGTTACGAAAATGGTCTGAAAATCTAAAATTAAAAACAAAGATTCTTAGTTGATAAATCGTTACTTTTGCCGCGCAGACCGCCTTATCGTCGTCCCGATTCATCGGGAGGGAGGAAAGTCCGGACACCACAGAGAAGCATAGCGGGTAACACCCGTCGGCGTTAGAAATAACGCAAGGACAAGTGCAACAGAAAGTATGTACAGGTAATGCTGTAGTGAAACCAGGTAAACTCTATGCGGTGAAATACCAAGTATATCAGCATTTAAGGGCTTCTCGTCCGTTGTTGAAGGGTAGGTAGCTTGAGTCCCGTAGTAATGCGGGATCTAGATAAATGATAAGGCTCTGATTTATCAGAGACAGAATCCGGCTTATAGGTCTGCATTTTTTATATATTTGTGATGTCTCTAATCTATTTTCATGAATATAACTTCTCCTAATGCTGTTGGGAAACCTAAGCAAAGTACTTTTAAAACTGTAATTACCAATCTTACTTTTTGGGTTTTGATCGCGATTATAGCCGGTGTTTTTCTCGGACATTTTTCGCCTGAGAATGGCGTGAAAATGGAAATTATAGGAAATTCATTTATTAAACTTATCAAATTATTTATTGGTCCGATTATCTTTCTAACGATTGTTTTGGGAATTTCCGGAATGGGAAATCTTAAGAAGGTAGGAAGAATTGGTGTTAAAGCTTTGGGATATTTTGAGGTTGTTTCGACAGTGGCGCTGGCAATAGGAATTACAATTGCCTATATTTTTCAACCCGGAAAAATTGATAGAACCGGTTTGACTTTGCAAGATGCCAGTAAATACACAAATAGCACAGCCGAAAATTTTTCGTGGTTGCAATTCTTCTTATCCAATTTTACTTTGCAGGTACTTTTGGCAGCCATTGTTTGCGGTATTGCATTGAATTTTTATAAAAAAAGAGAACAAACAATTTTGGTTTTAGAACGACTTTCGAAAGTGGTTTTTCTGGGATTAAAATATGTGATGTATCTGGCGCCATTAGGTGCTTTTGGCGGAATGGCATATACAATTGGGAAGTTTGGAATCGCAACTTTGATTCCGCTTGGTAAATTGATGCTTTCCGTTTATGTCACCATGTTTTTGTTTGTATTTTTAGTTTTAGGAAGTATTTTGAGATATTATAAAATCAGTATTCTTTCGATTCTTAAATATATTAAAGAAGAACTTTTATTGGTTCTGGGAACTTCGTCTTCAGAAGCAGCATTGCCAAGTATTATGGTAAAATTAGAGCAAATGGGCTGCAGTAAATCTGTTGTGGGTTTGGTGATTCCAACAGGATATTCTTTTAATCTCGACGGAACTTCAATTTATTTGTCGATGTCGGTGATATTTTTGGCACAATTGTATGATGTGCATTTGAGCTTTTTCGAAATACTAAGCGTAATCGGAATCCTGATGGTGACTTCAAAAGGTGCGGCAGGTGTTACCGGAAGCGGATTTATTGTTCTTGCGTCGACTTTGACAGCTTTGCATAAAATTCCGGTCGAAGGTTTGGCCTTTTTATTGGGAGTTGATAAATTTATGAGCGAAGCCCGTGCGATAACAAATTTAATTGGAAATACAGTGGCGACAATTATAATTTCAAAAACAGAACGCGATTTTACAGAGTTAAATTTAAATCCTGTTTTAAAGGAATAATTTAATCTGCGAGATGGCACACAGATGACGCGGATTCGCTTTCGCGAAGACGCGGATTAAAGCGGATTTTTTTTGATTTTGATTTATCTCGTAGTAACCGCATTTTTGTCATTTCGAGGAACGAAGCAATCTCATTTGCTATATTAATTAATGCTTAATAAGAGTGTGGTTGCTTCGTTCCTCGCAATGACATACATTGTGTAGTTGTTTTTTTTGGAATTTGGAATTTAAAATTTGGAATTTAAGAATATTATGAAAAGAATTGGAATTTTAGGACTTGGCGGTGTTGGTGGTTATTTTGGAGGACTTTTAGCGAAATCGTATTACAAATCAGATGATGTTGAAGTTGTCTTTATTGCGCGTGGAGAAACGCTTAAAGTTGTTTCGGAATCGGGATTGAAAATTATTACTGATGAAGATGAAATTACGGTATTTCCAACTGTAGTCTCAAATGATCCTGCAGTAATTGGAAAATTGGATTTCTTGATTTGTGCTACTAAAACGTATGATATTGAAGAAAGTCTTGATGCTATAAAAAAATGTATTACTAAAAACACCATTTTTCTGCCTTTGTATAATGGCGTTGATGCGCCTGAACGTATTAGCGTTATGTTTCCTGATAACGAAGTTTTGCAAGGCTGTGTATATATAGTTTCGATGATTGTTTCGCCTGGAATTATTAAAAAAGTTGGGATTTTCGAAAAACTTTTTTTTGGTTCCGAAACAGCTTCGGTTTACAAAATGAAAGCATTGCAAACTATTTTTAAAAACGCAGGAATCGAAAGTTATCTGGTTGATAATATTGAAGATACTGTTTGGGAGAAATTTGTATTTATTTCGTCTTTGGCTTCGGCGACATCTTATTTAAATCAGAATGTAGGGCAGATTTTAGAAAGCGAATCCAGCAGGAATTTGTATGTTTCTCTATTAAACGAAATTACGATGATTGCAGCTGTAAAAGGACTGAATTTGCCCAATGATATTGTAATGCAAACAATCTTGAAACTAGAGAAAACGCCAAAAAATGTAACTTCATCGATGCATCGTGATTTATTGGCTGGACGCAAAATTGAGCTTGCTTCTTTAACTGAATTTGTAGTTAATGAAGGTTTGAAATATGAGGTAAATACGCCTGTTTATGACAAGATTGTAGCGGCTTTAAGCTTGTAAGAAAATATTTTAAATTTTAATTTGATTGTATGGTTTAAATGCTATTTTTGCCACAACCAATTTAAAACCAAATATGAAAAAAAATTACTTGTTCTTACTTTTGTTTGTCCTTATTGTTAATACTGTTCAGGCGCAAGAAGAAACTTCTTCTGTAGCAAAAAATCAATTTAAAATAAATGCAATCTTATTGCCGGGCTTTGTTTATGAGCATGGTTTTTCTGCAAAAAACACACTTTATTCTGAGGTTAGTATTGGAGTAGGTTATCGACATGATGGTTTTTATAATGAATCAACTTGGTATTTTGTTCCAAGAATTAATGAGCAATTCCGACACTATTATAATTTAGAAAAAAGAGCAGCCAAAGGAAAAAGAACTGCTTATAATTCAGGTAATTTTGTCGCTTTGTATGGTACCTATAATTTTCAATCCATTTCGACAAATAAATTATTTAATGAATATTGTCCATCTGTTACAATAGCGCCTGTTTGGGGATTTCAGAGAACTTATAAAGGAAAATTTAATCTTGATTTAAACTTAGGTGCTGGAGTAAATGTAGATCAATTTGATACTGAATTTGCGTTAATTGCCAATTTTAGTTTAGGTTGGGTTATCGGAAAATAATCTAAAGAAAAAAATATAATGGAAAACCTTGATTCGTCAAGGTTTTTTTATTTTAAATTCCAAGCCAATATTACGAACACTTTCAATGCTGATTTTTGGATCTGAATTAAAATATTTTCTAAGCCTGCTGATAAAAACATCCATGCTTCGCCCTGAGAAATAATCATCTTTTTTCCAGACAGACATTAAAATTTGATCTCTTTTTAATAACTGGTTATGGTTTAGATATAAATACTCAATAAGAGAAGCTTCCATTTCTGTGAGCTGCTGGACATGATTTTTATTATTTAAGGTTAGTCTTTCATTATCAAAAATATAAGAACCAATTTCAATTATGTTATTTCCGTCCAGACTTCTCTTTTGTTCGATTCTCTTTAGAATATTCTGTAAACGCAGAATCAGTTCGTCGACTTCAAAAGGTTTTATGATATAGTCGTCTGCACCTAGTTTTAATCCAATGATTTTGTCTTCTTTTAACTTTCTTGCCGTTAGAAAAATAAATGGAATCTCGGGATTGATTGTAATTATTTTTTCGGCCAATGAAAATCCGTCCATTTTTGGCATCATGACGTCAAAAACACAAATATCAAAAGTCTGGTTTTTAAAATAGTCTAAAGCTATTTCTCCATTTTCTGCCCAGATTACTTCAAATTGATGCAGTTCTAAATATTGTTTTAAAATTGCAGCAAAATCAAAATCGTCTTCAGCTAAAAGTAGTTTTTTCAAAATATGGTAATTAAACTTTTAATAAAATAGTAAACTGAGTTCCTTTTCCTAAATCACTCACAACGTTAACAGAGCCTTGATGCGCTTTTATGATTTGGTCGACATAATACAATCCTAATCCCAAACCTTTTGTATTATGAAGATTTCCTTGTTCTACACGATAGAATTTTTCAAAAAGAAGTGATTGTTTGTTCTTTTCAATTCCAATTCCGTCATCTACAACACTAATCGAAAATTGATTTTGAACTATTCTTGTTTTTATCGTAATCGTTTTAGAACCATATTTTACAGCATTTTCTAAAACATTTAAAAAAGCGGTTGTCAAATGGAATTTATCTAAAACTAAAATTGTTTTCTGTGTTTGAAAATCAGTTTGAAGATTGATTTTTGGGAATGTAATCTTAAAATCATTTATAATTGAAAGCAGAAAATCTTCGGTTTCAATTTTTTCCTTTTGTAATTCGATTTCATTTTCTGCAAGCGAATTTGCCATAACCTGATCAATCAAACTTTGCAGGCGATTGTTCTGACGTGAAATAGTACTAACAATCGAGTTGAAGTTTTCGTCATTATCACGAATATTTTTCTGCTCCAGAATTTTGGTCGAAATGCCTAAAGTTGCCAAAGGTGTTTTGAGTTCATGCGTTATATTATTGATGAAATCGGTTTTGACATCGCTTACTTTTTTCTGTTTGATTAAAGCTTTTATGGCAATTACAAAAAGCGTTACAAGCGTTAAAATCGAAAGCAAAGATAAAATCAGAATGAATGTCATTCGTCTCAGAATAATCATTTCCCAGTCGATTACAGAAACGTACATCGAATCTTCAGTCAATAATTTATAATCCTGATTGGCGTAAGTGCCGTTTGTGGTTCCAACATAATTCCGAACCAGAAAAGCATGATTTAAAGAAGCCAGATTTCCGTATAATTTGTTTTGAATAAAAGGCTTTTCTGAGAAAATAGTGTCTGCTTTTTTTGCGTTTTGGTACAAAATAAATTTGTTGAGAACAATCGCAAAATCAATTTTGAAATTAGGTAAATCTCTTTCGAATTTTCGCTGAATTCTCTGTGTTAATACATCCTGAAATTCGTTACTAAGAACACCATTTTTAATATCCAATTTGGTCTTTTTCCCCTTAATATAATTCTCAGATAAGTTTTTATAAAGAGCTTCTTTTTTAGAAAAAATTACCGAATCTATATCACTGTAATTATTGGATATCTGAGCGATTTCATTTTTGATTTCGGTATGAAATTGTGCCACTTTATAATCGTAAGCCGTTTTTACCAAATAGCATTGAACCGTCGATAAAACAATCAAAGCGATAACAGAAAACGCGATTAATAAATTGATTCTTTGTTTCATTGGTTTTTATGAAATTATGGCTCGCGGATGACGCGGATTAAACGGGTTTACACTGGTTTAATTTTTATTGGTTTAGTTTAAAAAATATCTGCGTAAACCTGTTTAATCCGCGTCATCCGTGGGTAAATTTTCTCCATTCAAAAATAATGCTTTTATAGTACAAAAAGCACGTTAACCCCGCATTAACCTTCAATTAACCTTCAGAACTCTTTTTTAGAAGCATTTTTGCAGCGTTTCAATCTAAAATCAATCAAAAAATGAACATTTACTTGCCTTTAAAACTTTTTCTTATTGTACTCTTATTTTGTTTTTCTTTAATTGGAAATGCGCAAACTGAAACTCCCAAAGACAGTATTTCTAATAAGTTAAATGAAGTTGTTATTGCTCAGAATAAAAAAACTTTTACCAATACAAACGGAAATATAAAAGTTGACGTTGCCAATTCGATTTACAATTCAATTCCAAATTCAGTCGATTTATTGGCAAAACTTCCAACAGTTCAAATTAGTTCAGACAAAGAGAATATTACAGTTGTTGGCAAAGGAAATCCGTTGATTTATATCGACAATCAAAAAGTAGGAATGAACGATTTAAACGCTTTGGCTGTCGCCGATATTAAAACCATCGAAATCATTCAGAATCCATCTTCAAAATACGAAGCCGAAGGACGCTCTGTAATTTTAATTACTAGAAAATTTAGCAAAAAAGATAGTTTTAGAACAGAGATTTCAGAAGTGGCATCTTTCAAAAAAAACTATAATAATTATCTGGGATTTAATTCTAATTTCAAGAAAAACAAGCTGGAACTGAAAGCAAATTTTAACTACAATCGACTGAATCCATGGGAAAATCATAGTATCGACTATCAAATTCCGAGCGCAGATATTGCCTCGAAATATGATGTAACGGCAGATACAAAACGGAAGCAATATGTTTTTGGCGCAGGTTTGTTTTATAAGATAAACGAAGATGATTATTTTTCGTTTAGTGTGAACAGTAAGTTACAATCAGATATTTTCCCGATCAATACGATAACGAATAATAAAAATAAAGAGGTAGAAAATCATGTTGTGACGTTTACAGATAATGATAGTAAAAAGAATTTTGTAAACGCATTTTTAAATTATCAGAAAAGGTTAAAATCAATTGATACACAAATTTTTACAGGCTTGCAATATTCTAATTTTGATCAGAGATTGTTTACCGAAGTGAATAATAATTTTAATGATACACAATTTGAATTGATGCAAATCAGAGATCAAAAATTTCAAATTAATTATTTTTCAGGAAGAATTGATGTCGAGAAAAAGCTTAAAAACGAATTGAAATTTGAAGCAGGAGGATTGTATTCATCAGCAAATTCTAAATCTGATGTTGCTATTTTTTATACAGAAAACAATCGAAATGAATTAAGTAATTACGATTTTAAAGAGGAAAACTTATCCGGATATACGCAATTGTCCGGAAAGATTAAAAAAGTTAATTTCTCCCTTGGTTTTAGGGTTGAAAACTCAAGTATAATTGGGAAATTCAGAACTGATGCTTTGCCGCTATTAGATAAAAATTATACTAATTTCTTCCCGAAAGCAGAATTTACATTTTCAATAGACAGCGTTAAAAGCATTTCGGTTAACTATGCCAGAAGTATTTCAAGACCCAATTATTCGTCTCTAAGTCAGGGAGCGACGTATATTAATCCTTATTTTTTATATGCAAGAAATATTAATTTGGGTCCAACAATTATTAACGAAATTTCGACCAGTTTTCAGTATCATGATAAGTCGGTTAAGTTTAGTTATTATCAGGCAAAAGATCCTGTTTATAATAGTTTTTCTTTTGATACTCAAAATAATATAATGACTTTTAAGGATATAAATTTTGACAAAGGATCAGGATTTACAGTTGATTTTACGTTACCATTTACCTATAAATTTTGGACAACAACGAATTCTTTGCTTTTTGTTTTAGAAAAAGTTGAAGATAAATCTGCGGCATTCCTGGCTTCAAAACCATATTCTTATTATAGCTCAAATAACGAATTTAAACTTCCAAAAGATTATTCTTTTAATTTGAATTTTTGGGGATTAACAAAACAATATACGGGAGTTTTTGTGACAAATCCCAGATTTATGGTTGATATGACGGTTTCAAAAACTTTCTTCAAAAAATGGAATTGTACTTTGAGCTGTAATAATATTTTTAAAAATAATATCGAAACAGAGAAGTTTACAATCAATAATATAAATCCTAAAGCAAGATATGTTGTCGATAGTCATGAGATTTCAATAGCGATTAAATATTCTTTTGGTAAAATTGGAGCAACAGAATTTAAGGAGAAAAATATTGATGAAAATGAAAATAGAATTAGATAATTTTCTTTGTGTGTATTCTTACTTATTTGAAAAAATAACGTTTCTTTAGGTGGTAATTAAAGAAATAAAAATCTTATAAAGTATTATGAAAAGAAAATTATTGATTTGTTTGTTTTTGATTAGTTCTATTGTTGTTAATTCTCAGGTTTTTAGACCTTATATAGGTGTTGGAGCCTATTTGCATACTGATTTTCAAAAATCAGTTTTTATGAGTTTTAAAACAGGAGGAGAATTTAAAGTAAATCGATATTTTAAGCCTGAACTCGAAATTAGCGGTTTAATAGGAAGTTTGGAAACTCGTAGTAAGGTAAACGACAATAATATAATGATCGAAGAATATACAAGAGCTGTGAGTGCTATTAATTTTAGTTTTTGTCCTAAAATAGTTTTAGGAAATGCTAAAGAATTAGATTCTTATTTTGTGGTTCTTCCACGGTTTTCGATCTCAAACATAGAAGCCAATAAGAGATCATATCTTTATAATAATACAACTGGCACGCTAACTTCGGACAAAAAAGAAACTGTAAAAAATTGGAGTCAGTCTTTTGGTATTGGAATTGGTTATAATTTTGACCTTTCGGTAGAAAATTCAGATTCGATGTGTTTGATATTAGACCTTCAAAACGTTGATCTCGGAAAAGCAATAAATGAACTAAGTACCAACGCGAGTAGAGTGGATACAAAATGGACATTAGGTTTAGGACTTAATTACTACTTTAATTTAAAAAGAAAGAAATCATAAGTTCAATAAAAAAAATCCCTTGAAAATTTCAAGGGATTTTTTTTTATGTTTTAGAAAGGAAATTATCCTTCGTCTTCTTCTGTTACTTTGTCCGATGAATCGTCTGGAAGCTCTTCATCATCATCTGTTGAGTTTAATTCGAAGAAACTAAAGAATGACCCGCCATAACTTTTCTGAAAAGAAAAATTACTTAAATGCTCCATTTTAGTATATTTTGAATGCTCGATAATCATCATTCCGTCTTCGTGAAGCAAATCTCTTTCAAAAACCGTTAAAACAATTTTCTCAAAAGCAGCCTGATCCAATCCGTAAGGTGGATCGGCAAAAATAATGTCGTATGATGTTTTACAGTTTTCCAGAAATTTATAAACATCGCTTTTAGTCGCAGCGATATTAAAATCATATTCTGAAGCCACTTGTTTGACAAATTTTACACATCCAAAATCACCGTCGACAGAGGTAATTGGAGCACTTCCGCGTGAAGCGAATTCATAACTGATATTGCCAGTTCCCGCAAATAAGTCTAAAACCTTTAAGCCGTCAAAACTAAAATGATTATTCAAAACATTAAATAATGCTTCTTTACTCATGTCAGTCGTAGGTCTTACAGGAAGGTTTTTTGGCGGAAAAATTCGGCGTCCTTTGTATTTTCCTGAAATGATTCTCATGATTGAAATAAGATATAATGTTTTTGATTTTGTGCAGTTGAAAAGCTGTTTCTTTGCTGTAAAGTCTCAACGTTCATAAATGATATATGGCGAATGTACTTGTATGCAATGGCATAAAATGGATCGTTTTCGTCTATTGTTCCCAATAATTCAAGAGGGAAAATTTCTGGATTTAAGTTCAATTGCTCGGCTGTAAATAGAATATAATAGATAAAATCTTCCGGAGTTTGATATTCAAAAGAATTAAATAACAGTAGTTTTTGATTTTGAACAACGATAATTTCAAAATGGCCCGGATTGAAATTGATAACCATTTTTTTGTCATCGTTATTTCTCGAGTTGTCTAATATTTTTTCGACCAAAATACTGTTTGCATGTTTGTAATCGAAAGTACCAAACTGGTCAATAAAAAAGTTATTGATATTTACATACGGTATATAAACCGAATTCATATGATAATTTGAAATCTGATCGTAAGCAAAAAAATCAGTTTCAAAAACCTTTGTATTGTACTGCAAATAACTCCCAAGATAGTTCTCATCAAACAAAGGCGTTGGCACAAATGTCGAAAGATTATTATTGTGAATTACTAAAATTTCGTCGTACGTATCTTTTAATTCGGGATTATTTTTGAAAGCATCTCCAAAAAGTTCTTCAATTTTGGTCGTTTTATGAAAAGGATCAAACTGAATTTCTTTTAAAGTAGTTATGGTATTATTTAAAGTATCAAAACAACAAAATGACAATCCGGTCAGGGAAACCTGGATAGAAAGCTTTTTGTAATTTTTTGAAGTGATATTAGTATTTTGCAATGACATATTGATTTACAATTCGTTACCTGTTTTACAAGAAAGAATTTAAGGCGATTACAAACTTACAAATTAAAAAGGAACAATTACAATTGCAATTTCAAAAAACAATTTCAAACTAAAGTTAGCAACATGTTATATTTGTATTATTTTTCTTCTTAACTATATAAGTAATATAAGTTCATATTATTGTTTATGCTAAGTTTTTTTGCCACATAATTATTTGGTTTGTGATGAAGCAAAAGCTAAACTTAAATTAACTTATATGACTTATATGGTTTAAATTTTTATGATTGTAATTGATTTTTGATATTGAAATTGATGTTTAAAAGGTCGTACTTTGTATTTCAAATTTACCTTATGAATTCATCACTGTTTTACGGCGTTTTACAAAAAAGATTTCCATTTCCACCAACATACAAACAGGACATTTTTTTTCAGAAAATCGCTATTTTCTTAACGGACACGCACAACGATACTATTTTTGTACTAAAAGGATATGCCGGAACAGGAAAAACGACTGTGATTTCGACTATTGTAAATAATCTGGGAGACATCAATAAAAAGTTTGTTTTGCTGGCGCCAACAGGTCGTGCGGCAAAAGTAATTGCCAATTATTCGAATACAGCAGCTTTTACGATTCATAAAAAAATATATTTTCCTAAAAAATCGGCTGGTGGAGGTGTAGCTTTTACGAAGCAATTGAACAAACATAAAAATACCATTTTTATCGTCGATGAGGCGTCGATGATTTCTGATAGTAATTCAGATTCTAAATTGTATGATAACGGATCACTTTTAGACGATTTGATTTCGTATGTATATTCCGGAACCAACTGTAAAATGATTCTCTTGGGAGATACTGCGCAGTTGCCGCCTGTAAATTTAGATATTAGTCCTGCACTTGATACGCATACTTTAGGAGTTCATTATAATAAAGAAATCGAACACATTGAGCTTGACGAAGTAATGCGTCAGGAAGAAAGTTCAGGGATTTTGTTTAATGCTACGGAATTGCGTGAATTACTAAAAGAAAGTTTTATTACCGAATTTAAATTCAATGTCAAAAAGTTTAAAGACATCGTTCGTTTAACCGATGGTTATGATATTCAGGATGCGATTAATTCGGCTTACAGCAATTATAGTATTGAAGATACTGCGTTTATAGTTCGTTCTAATAAAAGAGCAAATCAATATAATGAGCAAATTAGAACTAGGATTTTGTTTAAGGAAAGTGAACTTTCCGTTGGGGATTTCCTGATGGTGGTGAAGAATAATTATTTCTGGCTAAAGGAAACTGACGAAGCAGGATTTATTGCCAATGGAGATATTATTGAGGTTCTGGAATTGTTTGGAATCAAAGAATTATACGGATTTAATTTTGCGAAAGTAAAAATCAGAATGGTCGATTATCCGGATCAAAAACCTTTTGAAACTGTATTGATTTTAGATACTATAAAAAGTGAATCTCCATCGTTAACTTACGAAGAATCGAATCGTTTGTATGAAGAAGTGATGAAAGATTATGAAAATGAAACTACAAAGTATAAGAAGTTTCAGAAAGTAAAAGAAAACGAATATTTTAACGGATTGCAGGTGAAATTCTCGTACGCAATTACGTGTCATAAATCGCAAGGAGGGCAGTGGAACACCGTTTTTATAGAACAGCCTTATTTACCAAACGGTATCGATCGTGATTACATTAGATGGCTTTATACAGCTATGACACGTGCCAAAAATAAACTATATTTGATAGGATTTAAAGACGAGAGTTTTGAGGAATAAAACACTAATTCCACGAATTAACACGAATTAATTTTTATAGATTTTGATTAGTGAAAATCTGTGAAATTCGTGTTTAAAAACAAATTTTACAATGACAACACTAGACGATTTACATTCGATTTCATCTACGTTTTCGAATACAGATAAAATGCCGGTTCTGTTTTTAGGACACGGAAGTCCGATGAACGCTATTGAAGAAAATCAGTTTGTGGCTGGTTTTCGCAATCTGGCTAAAACATTGCCGCAGCCAAATGCAATTTTATGTATTTCGGCACATTGGTTTACCAACGGAACCAAAGTTACTTCGATGCAAATGCCGAGAACAATTCATGATTTTGGAGGTTTTCCGCAAGCTCTTTTTGATGTGCAATATCCCGCAAAAGGAAGTCCTGAATTGGCATTAGAAACTAAAAAAATACTAGAACCAATTCATGTAGATTTAGACGAACATTGGGGTTTAGATCACGGCGCCTGGAGTGTAATCAAACATTTATATCCGGAAGCCAATGTTCCGGTAATTCAGTTGAGTATTGACTATACAAAATCAGGACAATATCATTTTGAGTTGGCTCAGAAGTTGCAATCATTGCGTCGTAAAGGAGTTTTGATTATCGGAAGCGGAAATATAGTTCATAATTTGCGTTTGGTCGATTTTAGAAATTTCGATAAAGATAATTACGGTTACGATTGGGCGATTGAAGCTCGCGAAACTATCAATAATTATTTATTAGACGAAAATTTCCAGCCTTTGATTGATTTCGAAAAAATGAATAAAGCAGTTCAATTGGCGGTTCCAACTCCGGATCACTATTTACCTTTGCTTTATGCTTTAGGTTTAAAAGAAAAATCGGAAGAACTGAGTTTGTTCAATGATAAATTACTGGCCGGTTCTTTGAGTATGACTTCAGTAAAAATTATGTAATAAAACTTTGTGTGGCTTTATGTGAGGATTTTACCGCAAAGAACGCAAAGTTTTTTTATCTGCAAGGTTTTATAAAAAACACAAAGTTCGCAAAGCTTTGTGTTGATCTAGCTTTGTGAACTTTGTGTTTTCTATGTGTAAAGTAAAATTAAATCTTAGTGTTCTTTGCGGTAAAATGCAATATGTTTTTCGGCTCAGGCCAAAAAAGCACTAAAAAACTAACGATAGAGATTTACAAATTTTTCTGTTTTTCTAAATTATAAGCATATAAATATCCATCGGCACTTCCAAAATAAATAGTATTGTTACTGATGAATGGCGATGAAACAATTGGTCCCAATTGATAAAATTGATCCATTACTTTTTTGTTGTTTTCATAGAGAGAAAGATCTTCGTTTTGACCAGTATATCCAAAATCTAAAGAATCATTTTTTAATGTAGAAGATGCAAATTGTTTGCGATTATCTGTGCTTATAAAATTAGATTTTTTGCCATTAGAAAGTAAATCCAAAGAGAAGAAATTACCTGTAAAATCACCAAAATAAATAGTGTTTCCTGCAATTGCCGGAGAAGTATAAATGTAGCCATTGGCTTTAAAGTGGTATTTTTCGGCGCCGGTTTTGGCATCCAAAGCCAGTAAAACATAAGAGTCAGATGTTCCTACATAAACCGTATTATCTTTTACAACGGCAGAACTTAATATCCAGGAACTTTTGGCATTGTATTTCCAGATTAATTTACCGGTTTGCGCATCTAAGGCAAAAAAGAACGGATCTCTGGCTCCAAAATAAACTTTTCCATCAGAAACTGCCACAGAAGATTGAATACCTTTAAAACCAGTTTTTGTTCCTGTTGGAAAATTCCATATTTCCTTACCTGTTTCAATGTTTAACGCATATAAAGTCGCATCCCAACCGCCAATATAAATTTTATTATGATCGATTACAGGAGTTCCATGAATTGGTCCGTTGCTTTTGAATTTCCATTTTAGATCTCCAGTTTTAGCATCTACTGAATAGACATTTCCATCGCTGCTTCCAAATAAAACTACTGCTGATTTTCCGTTTTCATAAACTACCGGAGACGATAAATAGAAATCCCATAAATCTTCCATGTATTTGGTTTCTGGTTTCATTCCCCACATTCCAACTTCACCCAGCCAATGTTCCCCGCCAGTTTTAAACTTCCAGAGTAATTGTCCGTTTTGAATATTTACAGCATAATAGTTTCCGTCAAAACTGCCAAAATAAATGGTGTTTTCAAAAATACTTAGTGAACTGTAAATCGCTCCATTGGTTTTAAATTTCCATTTTGTTTCTCCGGATTTTTCTTTAATTGCATAAAGAAATCCATCTTCGCTGCTAATATAAACAGTGCTGTTTTTTACAATTGGAGACGCAAAAATTTTGCCTTCAGTTTTGTATTTCCATTTCAGGTCACCAAGCGGCTGATATCCTTTTCCGTCAAAAATAGGATTCGAAAATGCATTAATTATTTTAGGATTATTTTTTTGGCTTAAAGCCGAATTAACAAAAAAGAAATTCAATAAAAGCAGAATGAGAACCGACAGTTTTTTCATGATGTTTTTTCTTATAAATATAATATAATTTTAAAAAGGATTACAATCATATTCTAAAGTTCTGTTGTGATTATTTTTTTAAACTTAATTTCGAATGGTTACATTTGTTTGACGTTTAAAAAATAGTATAAAATGAAAATAATAGCTGTAATTCCGGCGAGATATGCATCAACACGTTTTCCTGCTAAATTGATGCAGGATTTGGGTGGAAAAACCGTGATTTTAAGAACTTATGAAGCAACTGTTGCTACAAAATTGTTTGATGATGTTTTTGTCGTAACCGATTCTGATTTGATATTTGATGAAATTGTAAATCACGGTGGAAAAGCCATTATGAGCATCAAAGAACACGAATCAGGAAGTGATCGAATTGCAGAAGCTATTGCGAATTTAGAAGTTGATATTGTTGTAAATGTGCAAGGCGACGAGCCTTTTACAGAAGCCGGACCGTTAGAGCAGGTTTTATCTGTTTTTAAAAATGATGAAGATCATAAGATTGATTTGGCTTCATTAATGCGTGAAATTACGGATGAAGACGAAATCAATAATCCTAATAATGTAAAAGTTGTGGTTGATCAATCGCAGTTTGCTTTGTATTTTTCTCGTTCTGTGATTCCGTATCCTAGAGACAAAAATGTTGGTGTGCGTTATTTTCAACATATCGGAATTTATGCTTTTAGAAAACAAGCTTTATTAGATTTTTATAGTTTGCCGATGAAGTCTTTAGAAGCTTCTGAGAAGTTAGAGCAATTACGTTATTTAGAATTCGGGAAACGCATAAAAATGGTTGAAACCACCCATGTTGGTATTGGGATTGATACTGCTGAGGATTTAGAGAAGGCTAGGGCTATTTTGGGTGCTTAGATTGCGGTTAATGACACACGGATGACACGGATTCGCTATCGCGAAAGCGCGGATTAAGGCAGATTTTTTCTTATGCGGGTTTTGTCCTTGCGAGGAACGAAGCAATCTCACTATTATAATCACGCATAGACTTAGCACGTGAGATTGCTTCGTTCCTCGCAAGGACTTACTTTGTGTAAAACATACAAAAAGAGCTTATAAACAATTGTTTATAAGCTCTTTTTTATATCATAACCGCACTAAATTCTTAGTACAAACTAGGAAATTTAGACGGATTAACTTCATTCATCATGCTGTAAACCTTTTCGAAAATATCTTCGGCAGAAGGTTTAGAGAAATAGTCTCCATCAGTTCCGTATGCTGGTCTGTGTTCTTTTGCAGCAAGGGTTTGTGGCTTACTGTCTAAATAGTTGTAAGCATTTTGCTCTTCCAGAATTTGCTGTAAAATAAATGCCGAAGCTCCTCCGGGAACATCTTCGTCGATTACTAAAAGACGATTTGTTTTGGCAATACTTTTTACAATATCCTTGTTAACGTCAAACGGAAGTAAAGACTGAATATCGATTACTTCGCAATCAATACCTAAATCCAATAATTCTGTTGCCGCTTGCTCTACCAATCTTAAAGTCGATCCGTAAGAAACTAGGGTAATATCTGAACCTTCTTTTAGGGTTTCAACTACACCAATTGGCGTTTTGAATTCTCCAAAATTCAAAGGAGTTTTTTCTTTTAATCGGTATCCATTTAAACATTCGATTACTAAAGCTGGTTCGTCAGTCTCTAAAAGAGCGTTGTAGAATCCTGCAGCCTGAGTCATATTTCTAGGAACAAGAACGTGGATTCCGCGAATAGCGTTAATAATCATACCCATTGGAGAACCGGAGTGCCAGATACCTTCCAGACGGTGTCCACGGGTTCTGATAATTAATGGTGCTTTTTGTTTTCCAACAGTTCTATATTGAAGTGTCGCCAAATCATCACTCATGATTTGAATCGCGTACAATAAATAATCTAAATACTGAATCTCAGCAATTGGGCGTAATCCTCTTAATGCCATCCCAATTCCTTGTCCAAGAATAGTTGCTTCACGAATACCAACATCGGCAACACGAAGTTCACCGTATTTTTCCTGCATGCCTTCCAGACCTTGATTTACGTCACCAATATTTCCTACGTCTTCACCAAAGATTAAAGTTTCAGGATATTTAGTAAACAAAGCGTCAAAGTTGTCGCGTAGAATCATACGTCCATCTGAATCCGGTTTTGCATTATCGGCATATTCAGGAAGTACTTTCTCAACTGAAAATACATTTTTATCAGAATCAGAATATAAATTACTGCTGAATTTTCCCTGCGTAATTCCAATATAATTGGTAATCCAGTTTGATAGTAAAACTTTACTATTTGGAACTTCAATAAAGCGTAAAATCTTTCTTGCAATAACAAGCATTTCCTTTTTTAAAGGTGATTTTATAGCGCTTAATTCTGAAATATATTTTTTTATTTTTTCTTTATGATTGATGCTTGCTTCTGCAATTTGCTCCAATAAGGCTAAAAGATTTTTTTGATCTTCGATAATTGGATTTATGAAAGAATTCCATGCTTCTTTTTTAGCTTCAAGAACTTCTTTTTTCAATTCAAAATCAATTTCAGCTAATTCTTCAGGAGAAGCGATATTGATGGCAATCATCCATAAACGCATCTGACGAATACAGTCAAAATCTCTTTCCCAAGCCAGTCTTTCTCCGCTTTTGTAGCGTTCGTGAGAGCCTGAAGTAGAGTGACCTTGCGGTTGTGTCAATTCATTTACGTGAATTAAAACAGGAACGTGTTGTTCGCGCGCAATTGCGGCAGCTCTTTCGTACGTAGAAACCAGCTCTGCATAATCCCAGCCTTTAACTCTAAAAATTTCATACCCTTTTGAGTCTTCATCGCGTTGGTATCCTTTTAGAATTTCAGAGATGTTTTCTTTAGTAGTTTGATGTTTAGCGTGAACCGAAATTCCGTATTCATCATCCCAAACACTCATAACCATCGGAACTTGTAAAACTCCGGCAGCATTTATGGTTTCAAAAAACAAACCTTCAGATGTACTTGCATTTCCTATAGTTCCCCATGCAACTTCATTTCCGTTTACTGAGAATTTGTCTTTGGTTGTAATGCCATCAACGTTTCTGTAAATTTTTGAAGCCTGAGCTAATCCCAATAATCTTGGCATTTGCCCGGCTGTAGGAGATATATCTGCGCTTGAATTTTTTTGTTTTGTTAAGTCTTTCCAGGATCCGTCTTCGTTTAAACTGTGCGTTACAAAGTGTCCGCCCATTTGTCTTCCGGCAGACATTGGATCAAAATCTAAATCGGTATGACCGTATAAACCTGCAAAAAATTGCTTTGGAGTCAATTCGTCAATTGCCATCATAAAAGTCTGATCGCGATAGTATCCGGAACGGAAATCTCCGTTTTTAAAAGCTTTTGCCATAGCAAGCTGTGGCACCTCTTTTCCGTCTCCAAATATTCCAAATTTGGCTTTCCCGGTTAATACTTCTTTACGACCTAATAAACTACATTCACGGCTGGTTACTGCAATTCTGTAGTCATTCAATACCTCAGTTTTGAAATCTTCAAAGGTTAATGTAGTATTGCTTTTTTCTTTTATCATAATCTTGAAGGGTCATGTTTAGACTGCGAAATTACTTAAAAACAATCAATAATCATAATTCTTTAAAATAAATATAATTCAATTATTTGTATTTAAATTCAAAAAACTACGTACTTTTTTTATGGTATTTTTACGTAAAATTCGATTTTAGTGATAATTGTGCATGTTTTTATTTAAAATTCGTTTGATTAGAACCATTTTCTAGTGAAAAGATTGACTAATGTTTTTGGTGATAAAGTGATGACAAAACGTATTTTTTCGTCATAATTTTTTTGCGAAATCTCCCAACCGTTATTCGAATAAACCGGAAAATAGAGTTCAAAATAGTCAGGAACCAGATTTAAACGTAAACCACTGTCATAAACAAAGTTCGCATTTTGATGTTTATTTTTCATAAAACCAATGTCTCCGTATAATTCAATCCAGTTCCAGATCGAATAGCTTGCGTTAAAAGTTGTCATCCATTGATTGGCGTATTCCGGTGCTATTTTTGACTTAAAACCTCCTTCGGCCATCACAAATTGCTGACTAAAGAAACCGGTACTTTCAGATCTTCCGTAAAAATTATAATCAAATAAATAATCCGTTGGTCTGTCTAAGCCAAAACTAAAATAATCTGAATTCGTTGTATTGTATAAAAAGCTTCCGGCATACAATCTTAAATTTAATTTATGATTGTTTTCAAATAACCTTCTATATTCAATTTCTCCGGCTAGTTTTCCAAAATCTCCCGCAAACTGAAGATCAGTCATAAAACTAAAATGATTGATTAATTCGGTTTTGATATTAGAGTAACGTGCATTGAAAACCGAATAATTTGGTTTAGAATTATCAGTAATATACTTACTTGCTTCACGATTTACAATAACCTGACGAAACATAATCAATTGTTTTCGATTGTCTCTAAAGTTTTCTTCGCGGATTCTAAACTGAACCATTGGGTTTAACCTCAAATAGGCAGCATCGGGCGCGTAGTGAAAATAATTTTGACTTAGCGAATATCTTATATTATATAAGGTACTGTATCTGTAATATTCGCTCCATGAAAAAGCTGATGAACCGGAAATCGTTCCTGCTTTTATGGAGTACGCCGGATTAATATCAAACGTAAAAGGTTTATCGAGAATGGTTTTGTTATGAAAACGCATTCCGGGCGTCAACCCATCATACAAGTTATAAGTAAGTGTAGGGATGTATAAAATCTGATTGTAATATGGATCTTCTAAATCTTTGGCGAAATTAAATTTAATGGGACGATTCGTTATAACGAGACTTTTCAGTGATCTCCAGTTGTTTCTTTGGTTGTATTCCGGAACTTCATTATCGTAGTTTATGACGATTTTGTCAGCGTTTTTTCGATCAAATTGATAAATAGAATCTGCGTTTTTAGGTTCGATCCATTTTTTGAATACAACTTCTTTGTTCTTAACTCCGTAAATCGGAATAGGGGCATAAATTCCTGTTTTGTTTTTGATCTTAAATTGTACACTGTCCTTTGTTCTTGAAACACTTGTAAACTTATAATCAATAATGTCACGTGAATCTATAATTGTATTAAAAAACCACTCAATTTTTTTTGGACTGTTTTGAGTTAATATTTTTTCAAAATCACATCGATCTGCTTGTTTCGTTTTATTCAAATTATAAAATTCCTGTACACTTTCAGGAACAATGTTGTGATTTAAATAATCGTCCAGATAGCTCAAACTTAAACCTGCGCGATATTTACTGGCAATTTGTTCGTTGAATTTTATTAAAGTATTTTTTGGGTCACCAAGTGGCTGATCCAGATTTTTTCTCGCCATTAACATGTAATAATAGCTGTATTGCTCGTTAAAAGTCAGGTTTGTAATATTGTAACTTTTAAAGAGTTTCATGTCAGAAAGGCGTCCGAGCATTTTTTGATCCAAATGATTTTCTTCCATGTATTTCATCATGGCATAAATCTGAATTCCGTCATAAATCCAATTATCTTTTCTGGGATCTAAACGCAAACTGGTTTTTAAATAATTGCTCAGATAGGTTTTTAAGAAAGTAATTTCAAATACAAAATCATCAGAAAACGGACTTATAAACGAGGGTAATTGGTTTAATCCGTAAAAAGGATTTCTGTCATAATCTGCCTGAGAAACTGTTATTTTTTCATGCGGATATTTCCCGATAAAATTATTTGCAAAAGTTGAAACTCTATTAATGATAAGTGCTCTTTGAATCTCGTCTAGTTTCTTGGTTTTTAAATCTGAAAGTATTTCTACAAAATCATTATTATAACTTCTGAAACTGTTTTGTTTTTCGATAAAAATATTAAAATCAGTTCTGTTATTTCCCGCAAATAAATAAGTGCTAAAAGAAGCATTCGAAACATCTTTTGAAACCGAATTTAAATCGGTTGTAATAGAATAATTGCTCGGAATTTTTACTTCCACTTCATAATTAGTGCTTGCATTGGCAATATCGTCTAAATTGAAATTGTGGTTTTTTATAAAATTGTGATTCTCAAATCTTGCAGGAGATAAGAACCAGTTTTTTAAATTCATTCCTCCATTTTGATCAAAACCGTAGTGCGTAAATTTATTACTCGGAATTTTAGAAATATAAGTAATATGCAAGTCTATTTTTTCGCCGGGATGTAATTTTCTATTCAGTTTCACCACTATAAAATCTGGATTTTTCTCGGTTCTTTCCCATTCGAGTGCCATATTATCAGAATCCGTAAGATTCAAAATAGTTGTATTACCTCTTTCTGAAGGTTTTGCCAGATGAAAACCTCGATAAAATTCATCAGAAAAACGTTTTGCAAGTGGCGTGTTTTTGTCTGAGAAAGCATTGTTCCAGTCATTCAAAACAATCGAACTCAAAGAATCGGTTGAGGTATTATAAAACGTAATATCTTGTTTAACATTCAGCGTTTTAAGTTCGAGATTGACTGCAACCTCCATCTTAGATTGATGTTGTGCATACTGTTTTATCGGGCTTAATAAAACTAAAACAAATAATATAATTCTATAAATTGATTTCAAGGATAGTTCGGATATTTATGAATATAACTTAAGTTATGTGCGTATAGTTGTTTTGGTTTTTTGTAAAAATAGCATAAAAAAAGCTGTTTTAAAAAACAGCTTTCAATTTTTGTAATAGTTAATGTGTTTTTACCATATAAGTGATATAAGTAATTTAAGTTAATGCCGATAAATACAGATTTACTTGGAATTTGGAATTTAAAAAATTGGAATTTACTTTTGAACTTATATAACTTATATGGTTTAGAATATTTTTAGAAATTCGGACTTAAATCGTATTTCTTATAGAATTTATCTAATACATCAACTACTTCATCTTCAGTATCTACGATCTTGAATAAGTTCATATCTTCTGGGCTTACTGTATGCATTTTTTCAACCAAAACGGTTTTTACCCAGTCGATCAATCCAGACCAAAATTCAACACCAACCAAAATAATTGGGAATTTTCCAATTTTTTTAGTCTGAATCAAAGTAATCGCCTCAAACATTTCATCTAAAGTTCCAAAACCTCCAGGCATAACCACAAAACCTTGCGAATATTTAACGAACATAACTTTTCTCACAAAGAAATAATCGAAATTTAGGTTTTTATCGTGATCAATATAAGGGTTAAAGTGTTGTTCAAAAGGCAATTCGATATTTAAACCAACCGAAGTTCCGCCGCCTAAATGTGCACCTTTGTTACCAGCTTCCATGATTCCGGGACCACCTCCTGTGATTACACCATAACCTGCTTTACTGATTTTATAGGCAATTTTTTCAGCCAATAAATAATATTTATCATCTGGTTTAGTTCTCGCCGATCCAAAAATAGATACACACGGACCAATACGTCCCATGTTTTCATATCCGTTTACAAATTCGGACATGATTTTAAAAATCGCCCAGCTGTCATTTGTTCTAATTTCATTCCACGTTTTTTGTTTCAAACGATCCTGAATTACTTTGTCCTCATCATTATCAAAATCTTCTAATCTCATTTTAGGTATTTTAATTATTTATATTTTCATTTAAGTTGTGTCTTTAATTTTAGATCAAGTTGTTATCCTGAGCGAAGTCGAAGGAGCTTAATCCTGCTGTCCGCTATATCTTTTGTGGCGAACCCCGCCACAAAAGGATGCCGCTCCCATCAGGGCTAGGGCATCAGTTTTCAATTGAAATATTGTTTTTAACCCAGAAAAAAATGCCAAAATCAAAAGCTTTGGCAAAAAGGGCGTACTAAATTACTGCTTTTTTCTAGAATTGCTACAGAAATACGTATTTATTAATTTAAATGTAACGTTTCTTTATCTGTATTTTTAGTGTGAGATTCATTATCAGATGTTTATAGTAAATGATATACGAAGGGCCTAATGAAACTTTTGTTAAGCTAAGAAATTTTTACTCGATCATATTCTGATCACTTTTTTATTGCAGTGTCAGTTTTATTGATAAGTGCTCGTTCAATTCTTTTGATTTGACTTTCATCAAATTTTGATTCAAATATAAATGGTGATAAAAAAGAAAAAATCAAACCGATAAGTGCTACAACTAATGAACTATAAGCAATTCTAATCTCTCTTGAGTGATTTATATCATCTTGGGACTTGAATTTATTTTCAACAAAAAAAATAATTTCTGTTCCTGCAATAATATAACTTTGTTTATAATTCATAATTAATTCATATACATCAGATGGTATTGGTATGTATATATCATCATTGGTTGAATTAATTATGTTCTCTTTAGTATAAGTTTTAGATATCAAACTTCCATCGAATGGTTTTGTGTATGTATGCTTAAAAATTAAATAATTTAGTTCTAGATATTGGATTAGAGAAACCATTTCGAAAAACTCCGAAATAAAAGTAGAGTCTGTTTTTTATAAACTAGGTTTATAACTTTTTCATCTTCATCAATTAATATAGCTCGATTTTCTAATATAGATTCTCTAATAAAAACAAGAATGTTTAATTTGAAAACATCTTTTTCATTAATTAATTTTTTTAATATTGATTTTTCAAAATTGCTGAATTTTCTCATTTTTTATTATTTTCAAAACTAATTTTTAAAAGTTCTTCTTCTAATTTTTCTGAAGCTTCATCCCAATCTAACATTCTTTCAGGTAAAGTTTTACTTTTTTTAATTCTTGTTAAAACGATTTTTTGATGTTCTGTCGGAATTTCTATATCATCTTTCATAAGAGGAATATCAGCGTTTAAATCTTTGTCAAAGTTTCAAACTTTGACAAAGATCTCTTAGTTACTCTAACTCCTTTTTCAAAAACTTAGCCGTATAGCTTTTTTTATTTTTTGCCACTTCTTCAGGAGTTCCTTTGGCGATTAGTTGTCCGCCGCCTTTTCCTCCTTCAGGACCAATGTCTATGATGTAATCGGCAAGTTTAATCACGTCCATATTATGTTCGATAACTAAGATCGTATTTCCTTTATCGACCAGTTTATTAATAACGTCCATTAAAACACGAATGTCTTCAAAATGTAAACCAGTTGTAGGTTCATCAAGAATATAAAATGTATTTCCGGTATCTTTTTTAGACAATTCTCCGGCAAGTTTGATACGTTGTGCTTCACCGCCCGAAAGCGTTGTACTTTGCTGACCAAGTGTAATATATCCTAAACCAACATCCTGAATCGTTTTTACTTTTCTATAAATTTTCGGAATGTTTTCAAAAAACGGAACCGCTTCGTCAACGGTCATATTCAGTACATCCGAAATTGATTTTCCTTTGTATCTAATCTCTAAAGTTTCTCTATTGAAACGTTTTCCCTGACAAGTTTCGCATTCTACATAAACATCCGGTAAAAAGTTCATTTCGATGGTACGAACACCAGAACCCTCGCAGGTTTCACAACGTCCGCCTTTTACATTAAAACTAAAACGACCCGCTTTATAACCACGAATCATACTTTCAGAAGTCATCGTAAACAGATTTCTAATTTCGGTGAAAACCTCAGTATATGTCGCCGGATTTGAACGTGGTGTTCTCCCAATCGGGCTTTGGTCAATGTCAATTACTTTGTCAATATGTTCTAAGCCTTCAATCTTTTTATAAGGCTGTGGTTTTTTTACGCCATTAAAATAATAAGCGTTCAAAATAGGGTAGAGCGTTTCGTTGATCAAAGTCGATTTTCCACTTCCTGAAACTCCCGTAACGCAAATCAATTGTCCTAAAGGCAATTCGATCGAAACATTTTTTAAGTTGTTTCCTGTTGCTCCGGTTAGTTTTAAGAACTTTTCATTTCCTTTACGACGTTTTTTCGGAATTTCTAATTTCATTTTACCATTCAAATATTGAGCAGTAATTGTGTTCGATTTTAGAGTTTCCGCCGGAGTTCCTATGCTAATGATTTCTCCACCATATTTCCCGGCTTTTGGGCCTATATCAATTACATAATCAGCACGTTCGATCATATCTTTATCATGTTCTACTACAATAACCGAGTTCCCAATATCGCGTAATTGTTCTAAAGAATGAATCAGTTTTTCATTATCTCTTTGGTGCAAACCAATACTTGGTTCATCAAGAATATATAAAACCCCAACCAATTGCGAACCAATTTGTGTTGCCAGACGAATACGTTGTGCTTCACCGCCCGAAAGTGATTTTGAACTTCGGCTTAAAGCCAAATAATTCAAACCAACATTCATTAGGAAGTTCAACCGATCTTTGATTTCTTTTACAACTTCAGAAGCTATTAAAAGCTGTTTATCAGTTAAATGATTATTTAAATCCTGAAACCAGGCTGTTAAATCTGAAATATCCATATCACACAATTCGGTGATATTTTTTCCATTTACTCTAAAAAACAGAGCTTCTTTTTTCAAACGGGAACCTTCGCAAACCGGACAATTAATTTCGTCCATGAAATCTTTTGCCCAACGTTTTATAGTTGTAGATGCACTTTCGTCATATTGATTTTTGATGAAATGTGAAATTCCTTCAAAATCAATTTTATAATCGCGTGTTACACCTAAATCTTTTGAGTTTATCGTGAATTTTTCTTTTCCACCATGCAAAATCATGTTCATGGCTTCTTCCGGAATCTTCTCTATCGGATCTGTTAGTTTAAATCCGAATTTTTCTCCAATAACTTCTAATTGTTTAAATATCCATGACGATTTATATTCGCCAAGCGGAGCAAAAGCACCTGCTTTAATCGATAATTTAGGATTTGGAATAATCTTTTTAACGTTAATTTCATGAACCGTTCCTAAGCCATTACAATGCGGACAAGCTCCTTTTGGAGAGTTGAAAGAAAATAAATTAGGTTCCGGATTTTGATATGAAATTCCGGTTGTTGGACACATTAAATTTCTACTGAAATAACGTACTTCATTTGTGTCCTGATCTAAAATCATCAAAACATTTTCGCCATGATGCATTGCTGTATTAATACTTTCTGCCAATCGTTTTTGATTGTCTTCGGTATCTTCGATTAACATTCTGTCTACAACAATCTCAATGTCGTGGGTTTTATAACGATCCAGTTTCATTCCCGAAACTAAATCCTGAACTTCGCCATTGACACGAACTTTCAAGAAACCTTGTTTGGTAATTTGCTGAAACAATTCGGCATAATGACCTTTTCTAGCTCTAATAATCGGAGCTAGTATGTTGATGCGTTTTCCGTTAAAATCCTGAATAATCAAATCTTTAATTTGTTCATCAGAATAAGAGACCATTTTCTCGCCTGTGTTGTAGCTATAAGCATCGGCACCACGAGCGTAAAGAAGTCTTAAGAAATCATATATTTCAGTAATGGTTCCAACGGTAGAACGCGGACTTTTACTGGTTGTTTTTTGTTCAATTGCGATTACCGGCGATAGTCCGTCGATTTTATCAACATCAGGACGTTCTAAACCGCCAAGAAACTGTCTGGCATAAGCAGAAAAAGTTTCTACATAACGACGCTGTCCTTCGGCATAAATGGTATCAAATGCCAAAGAAGATTTTCCCGAACCAGAAAGACCGGTAATAACTACCAGTTTTTCACGCGGAATAGAAATATCGATATTTTTCAGATTATGAACTCTTGCACCAAGAACTTCAATAGTATTGTCTTTTTCTAACATAAATTTGAGCAAAACGCAAAGTTACCACTTTGATTTGTTCTTTTTATACTAGAGTACAAAAGTTTATGTTACAATTAGTAACAAATTTCTAGTTCGAACTAATGTGATTTGCTTTTAGAATTTCATTGAATTTTTCTTCTTTTCCATTCTTTTTCATATCAGCATAAATCATTTGAATTAGTTTTTCGGCATCAGTTCTATAAGGAGATTTTTGTTCAACATACAAATTATAAGCTTTGCACATGTTGTCAAGTCCTTTTTCTGTGTCATTTAAATGAAGTGCATACATTTGCCCAATTCCGTAAAAAACTTCTGGATTATTAGGTTCTATTTTGGCTATCTTTTCATAAGTTTTTACCGCTTTTTGATATTCTTTTTTATAAGAGTAAACAACGGCAATGTTCTGCAACGGCATTAATCCATTCGGATCTATTTTAAGCGATTTCTCGTAAGATTCAAGTGCTAAATCATATTGTTCCAAACGTCTGTAGCAAATTCCCATATTATCGTATGTAAAGGCAAAATTTGGATCAACTTTAACTGCTTTTTTGTAATATTCTATAGCTCCTTTATAATTTTCTTTTTTAGTTTCCTCAATCGCTAAATCGTAATAATCTAATGCTTCTTTATTGGATGACATTGAATTATTATTTACCAGATTATTGGCGGCGACTTTATCTTTTAAAACAGAACAATTATCCATAAGGTATTTTTCCATTTTATAATAAATGTCTTGATACTCTTTTGAATTTTTGTCTAGATTTAAAGTAACATTAATCTCTTTTTTTTCGCCTGTAGGATTTGATAAATCCAGGTTGGCAAATTTTTCTGCTATTTGATAAGCTCCAACTTTATCATCAATGCAGGAACTAATATTAGCCGTGATAGAATCTTTAGTTCGATTGTAAGTTGGTATTGAATCAATGCAGGAGCAAGCCTTATCAGTTAGTTCTTGGAATAACTTTGCAGTGTCAATTTTATCTTTTGTTTGAGCATTACAAACAAAACTAAGAGACAAAAAGAGTAAGAATAGTTTATTTTTCATTTTTATGGTTGGTTTTGGTTAGTTAACGTTTTCGTTTTCTGGTTGCCATATATTCTTCGATGGCTTCTTTGGTTGTATACCAGTTTCGGCCTTCTTTATAAGCGTCTATTTTTCCTGTTCTGGCCAATAAACTAACATATTCCTGACCGTATGGAGTTTCTGGCTCGCTTACAATATTTTGTATTGGTTGATAGTCATAAGTACTTCCCGGCATTGAACTTAAATAGATGTTAAGCGTACGTTCTAAAGCCTGACACATCAAAAGCGTTAATTTTTGATAATTACCATTATTAGCTTGATTTAATGCTTCGTAGTATTTTTTTCTATCATTTTTAAGAATAATTGCAGGTGGAAAACCGCAACGCATCAATAATAAATTCATACTTAAACGAACCGTACGGCCATTTCCATCAAAAAAAGGATGAATCCAAACTAATTTATGATGAAAAATTGTAGCTAGTTCAATATCATTTAGACCTAGAGGATTTGTATTGATAAAATCGATTAATTCATCTAGGTAATCTGAAACTTTATTGGCATTTGGAGGCATGAAATTGGCTCCGGAAATACGAACTCCGCCGTTTCTTAATCGTCCTGCAAAATCATCTTCGATAGAACGCAAAACTAAACCGTGAAGAGATAAAATATCAATGCTTCGCAGTTTGTAATTCTCATCAACAATCGAATATAAATAATCAATTGCTTTATCATGATTGTGGGTTTCAAAATGTTCCCGAAGCGATTTTCCTTTTATAGTAATTCCTTCCTGAATTACCATTTGGGTTTCGCGTAAACTCATTGTATTACCTTCAATACTGTTCGAATTATAAGTCCATTCGAGAGATAAACTCTCACGTATTTTGTGCAAAGCAATATTGGGCAATGGTCTGCTGTTTTGCAAATCAAGCCTTTTTTGGTACAATCGATCAAAAGTCGATTGAAATTCTTCTCTGTATGTTAGGTTTATATTCCACATATTCCTACAAATATACTTCTTAATATCGGATAACTAAAATTTTTAACTTATCCGATATTAAAATTATTCAATTGTCATAGAACGCAGCTTAGTTCTGTAGGCTTCAAGTGCTATAGATTTGGAAATGAAGCCGTAATATTTGTCATTTCGGATAACCGGAAGAAAGGCTGTTTTTGATTTCTCGAATTTACTCATCACAATTTCCATGCTGTCAAAAGAGGAAATAGTGGCTGCCGGAGTTTTCATGACATCTTTGATTACGGTATATTTTACACGATAAGTGTTAAAAATAATTTCGCGGATATCATTAAAATGAACGATACCAACTAGTTCTTTTTCATCGTTTACAACGGCAAAAACAACCTGATTTGAATGTGAAATCAAATCAACGAGTTTACTTAAACTTTCTTCAGGATGTACGGTTAAATAATCACATTGAATTATAGTATCAATATCTAGTGTCGATAGAATATTAGAATCTTTGTTACTGGTAAATACGTGACCTTTTTTAGCCAAACCTTTTACATCAAGTGAATATTTTTCGAAACGTTTTGAAATTGCAAAACTTATTGAGGAAACAATCATAAGTGGAATCATCAGGCTGTAACCGCCTGTGATTTCAGCAATTAAGAATATAGCAGTTAACGGCGCGTGAAATAATCCGCTCAAAATGCCTGCCATTCCCACCATTGTGAAGTTGCTTATTGGCAACTTCGCTAAGCCAATTAAATTGAAGAATTTAGAGAAAAAATATCCTAGATAAGATCCTAAAAATAGGGAAGGGGCAAAGTTACCGCCATTTCCACCGCTTCCAATTGTTAGTCCTGAGGCAAAAACTTTTACCATCATGGTAAAGCCAACAAAAAGTAATAAAACCCATTGATTGTTTCTAAAATCGCCAAACAAGGTATTGTCTAATATCTTTCCCGGATCTGATTCTGATAGTGTTTTAATGCTTTCGTAACCTTCCCCAAAAAGCGTTGGAAAAATAAAAATCAATAATGCTAATAACGAAGAACCAATTAGTGCTTTTTTGTAGGCACCAATTTTTAGTTTTGAAAAATAATGCTCCGTTTTTTGAAAATTTCGGGCGTAGTAAACCGCCATAAAACCTGTTAATAATCCTAAAAGAACATAAAATGGGATGTTATGATAATTAAAAGCTTCTTGTTTTTTGAAGGATAACAAAATTGTTTCATCCAGAACAATGGCAGAAACCAAAGCACCGGTAGCCGCAGAAATCATGATAGGAGTAAAGGCTGAAATACTTACATCTACCAATAAAACTTCGATAGCAAATAGAACTCCGGCAATTGGAGCGTTAAAAGCGGCTGAAATTCCAGCCGCAACACCGCAACCAATAAGTAAAGTTCTGTCTTTATAAGGTAATTTATAGTTTTGCGCAAAGTTTGAACCAAAAGCTGCTCCGGTAATTACAATTGGGCTTTCCAGACCTGCGGAACCTCCTAATCCTACTGTTAACGAGCTTGTTACAATCTGCGCATACATTTGCTTTTTCGGAATGATACTCGCTTTTTTAGCAACCGCATATAAAATTTGTGAAGTCCCTTTTTCTATAGTTCCGTTTAAGACCCTTTTTATAACAAAAACAGTAAGTACAATACCAATAATTGGCAAAATACTGTTAATGAAACTTAATTTTAAGATTCCGTTGATATAGGTCGCAAAAGAGAAAACACTATGGGCAAAAGTTTTCAAAACAATTACAGCCAAAGAGCAGGAAATACCAATTAAAACGCTTGATAAAAAAATAAACTGCTTTGGAGTCATTAATGATTGACCTAAAGCAATAATGCTTTCTAGTTTTCTAAAATATTTTTTTAGCATTCGGGTTTTAAAATTATGGATATTGCAAATTTAGCCTTTTAATCAATAAATTTAAATAATAAAATCAGTTGTTTTAAAAACAATTATTGAATTAAAGAGGCTGCATGTTTTGCTACAATTCCAAAATTGTATCCTTGGGCTTCGTCAAATCCTGCATAGTTAATTGCAATCAGTTGTCCGCATTCGTTAAATACAGGTGATCCGCTTGCTCCATGAGTAGATGTTACATTGTATTGTATGCTAACCCCGTCAGATTCCTTATTGATTTGACCTTCATAAACTTGTACTTTAATTCCACGTCGTGTATTGGCAAGAGTCATTCCCATTGGGTAGCCAATTAAAATAGCATTTGTTCCCGGTTTTATTGTAGAATCATCACTAACAGCTGTATCTAAATCAACGATGTTTTTAACAGAGCCGGGTAATGTTTCGCTGTCCAATTGTAAAACGGCAACATCAACTTCATTTCCGTCAGCGATTTTATACACCTTACATTTAAGCCAATCTTCTTTAGAGCCGTGCAACGCTACACTAATTTCAACTGTTACAGGAGTAATTTTGATATCATCTGCATTTACATATTTTATTTCTTTTTCCGGGGTTGACTCTACTGTAGTTTCAGGAGTACTAGTGGCAACTGCAGCAGTATTTGCCGCGGTAGAATCAATAGTAGTGGCAGCAACGGCTGCCGGAGTCTCTTCTTCAGATTCTTCAGATTCATCACCTTCTTCTCCATAATAGCTACTCCAATTTTTTTCGATAACAGACTTGTAGTTTTCTTCGCTTATAGAATCTGGAAGAACGGCTGCAATATGCTCTTTTATATAATCGTAAGATGTTGCATCTCCATTTTCATTTTCATATAGCCAAGGCTCTGCAACATGATGATTAGTTACTATTTTTCCATCTTCTGAAACAAAAAAACCTGTCCCGGATATTGTCTTTGGTTCTAAATTAGGGTTACCAACTTCAAGCTGAAAAGGTTTAGAACCTTTTATCGATATTTCGACTGTGTAAGTGTGTTTTACTAAAACGACCGCATCTTTAAACTTTTCGTAAATTTCTGTCTGACCATTTAAGCATACTGTTTCTTTTTTATCGTATTTCGCCCAGATTTTAGGGATAAAAATAATTCCAAGTACAGCAATAATAGCTATTACGGCTCCAATTTTTATATTTCTTGATTTATTGTTTGGTTGTTTTTCTTCTAAAAAAGATTCTTCGGACATAGTGGTTTTTGTTTAGGTTGGCGCAAATTTAATAAAAAAAATACTCCATATTTTTTTAAAATAAACAATAAACCGATAATTTTTTTTAGATCGTTGTTAATTGATTTTATGGTTTAGAAACCAACTGCCGTATCATCTCCACGATAATCAGCTCCACCTTCAAGATTGTTGTTAGGTAAAACCAAAATACAATCTAATTTACCAATGACAGGCGTGTTTTTTTCGTTGATTAAATAGCCTTTAGCTTTTAATTTATCGATTGTAGTATTGTCAAATGCATTTGGCTCAAATGTAATTAAATCCGGTAGCCATTGATGGTGAAAACGTGGCGCATTTACAGCTTCCTGCATGCTTAAATTATATTCGTAAACATTTAGAATTGCCTGTAAAACAGAAGTAATAATGGTAGAACCGCCAGGAGAACCTACTACCATAAATAATTTGCCGTTTTTCTCGACAATAGTAGGCGTCATAGAACTCAACATTCTTTTTTGAGGAGCAATACTGTTGGCTTCATTTCCTACTAAACCAAACATATTAGGAGATCCCGGTTTTGCACTAAAATCGTCCATTTCGTTATTTAAAAAGAATCCCAATTCATCGCAATAATATTTTGATCCAAAACCGTCATTTATCGTAGTTGTTGCAGCAACGGCATTTCCCTGAGCATCTACAATAGAATAATGTGTGGTTTCGGTACTTTCGTTATACGTTACTTTTCCTTCTTTTATATCAGATGATAAACTGGCTTTGTTACTATTAAAATTCGACATTCTGTCTTTTAAATAAGAATCGGCTAATAAAGCGTTGATCGGAATTTTTACAAAATCAGGATCACCTAAAAATTGACTTCTGTCGGCATAAGCCCTTCTTTCAGCTTCAACAATTACCTGAATCGATTTTTCAGAATTATGTCCCATCTTTGATAAATCATAAGGAGCGATCATTTTCATGATCTGTGCCAGACAGATTCCACCGCTGCTTGGAGGCGACATCGAAGTTATTTTTAAATCTTTATAATTAAATTGTAATGGTTTTCTCCATTTTGCCTCATAACTGGCTAAATCTTTAAGAGTAATAATTCCGCCTTTTTTTTGAAGATAATCCACTAAAATTTTAGCTGTTTTGCCTTTATAGAATTCATCTTTTCCGTTTTTTAGAATACGTTTCAGAGTGCTTGCTAAAGCGGGATATTTAATAGTGTCATTTGCTTTAAAATTTCCTGCCATAAGTGTATTTGGCCCATTTGCTTTGACAATAACATCATGATAAGCTTCAAGTTGTTTTTGTTGTTTTTGAGTCACAATTACACCTCTTTCGGCAAGAGCAATAACAGGTTTTAGAATTTCGGACATTGGCAATGAACCTAGTTTTTTATGAACCGCAAAAACTCCGGCTACAGTTCCCGGAACTCCAATTGCCAAAGCTGTTTCGGTACTTTTTCCTTTTATTACATTTCCGTCTTTATCCAGAAACATGTCTTTTGTTGCAGCTAACGGAGCTTTTTCGCGATAGTCTAATGATCCAACTTCGCCATTTGCTTTTCGGTACACCATAAATCCTCCACCGCCAATATTTCCTGCATACGGATAAGCAACTGCCAGCGCCAGTTCGGTGGCAACCATAGCATCAAAAGCATTTCCGCCTTTTTTCATAATGTCAGCTCCAATTTTTGAAGCTTCCTGACGTGCCGATACCACCATGGCTTTTGTTGCGACTAAACCAGTAGGTTTGGCAACTTCCTGAGCAGAACAATAAAAAGAAATAAAGCTGAATAAAAGGGCGATTTTTTTCATAGGAGGGATATTGTCGTATTTTAATTTATAGAATCTTATTGATCCTACAATGAAAGTAATTTTTGTTTAGATTGCGCTTGTACATCTTTAAAGAAAAGATCGAATTCGTGTTCAAATTCCGTATAGAATTCTTTGAGTTCCTGAGTGGCAAATTGCATTTTTGACTGATTTCTTGATCTTCGATCCATTTGTGTCAAAATATGCTGAATGCCATCTATAGTTTGATAACTCCAAAGCCAGTTTTCCCTAATCATGGTTGGCATTAAGTTCTGTGTTTTTTCGGTCAGAATTGGATAATTTTCATGCAATGATCTGTAAAACCGATTAATGAAATGGTCCAGTTTTTCATCGGAATATTTTTCCCAGTTTTTGGCCAAAAAGTGATCGTAAACAATGTCTACAATTACGCCGGCATAATGATGGTATTTTTCATGTAAGCGCTTGGTACTTTGTCTGAAAACATCATGAGAATCAGTATAAGTATCTATAAAACGATGCAAAATAATTCCTTTTTGAACATCTTCGGGAAAATGTTCAAATTGTTTTCCGCGAATGCCATCGGCCATAAAATTGCCAATTTTGATTAAATCATTTTCACCTGAAAGATATATATGGGCTAGGAAGTTCATTTTTTTTGAGTTGCTAAGGTTCTGAGATACTAAGTTCCTAAGTTTTTTTAAGTTTCTAAGATGCAAAGAGACTAAGTTTATTTTAGTAAAAGTATGAAAACTTTTTCATATCGTTTTAGTGAATGATAAGGCTTCTAAAGTTAATAATATTAAATTTCATCAGCTTAATACCTTAGCAACTTAGCCGCTCAATAACTTTTTTTTAAAATTCTTAGCATCTTAGCATCTAAGAACCTTAGTAACTTTTCTATATTTGTAATTGGTAACCATAACTCATAAAAATGACTTTAATAAAATCAATTTCAGGTATACGAGGAACAATCGGTGGAAAAGTAGGAGATAACCTGACTCCTGTTGATGCTGTAAAATTTGCATCGGCATACGGTACTTTTCTGAAAAACAATACTTCAAAAGAAAAATTAACGGTTGTAATTGGTCGTGACGCCAGAATTTCCGGTCCAATGATTCACAATCTTGTCGTAAATACTTTAATAGGTTTAGGAATTAATGTAATTGATCTTGGACTTTCGACAACGCCAACTGTAGAGGTTGCTGTTCCGTTAGAAAAAGCTGATGGTGGAATTATTTTAACAGCTTCTCACAATCCGAAACAATGGAATGCGTTGAAATTGCTGAATGAAAAAGGGGAGTTTTTAAGTGGAGCAGAAGGAGCTAAAATCCTTGAAATTGCTGATGCTGAAGCTTTCGATTTCTCGGATGTGGATAGTTTAGGCGAAATCACATTGAATGATGCTTATATGGACATTCATATTGATGAAGTTTTGAACTTGCCATTGGTAGATGTTGAAGCTGTAAAAGCAGCAAAATTTAAAGTTGTTGTTGATGGTGTAAATTCTTCAGGAGGAATTATTATCCCGAAATTATTAGAATTAATGGGTGTTGAAGTAGTAAAATTATACTGCGAACCAAACGGACATTTCCCTCATAATCCAGAGCCTTTAAAAGAGCATTTAACGGATATTTCTGAATTGGTTGTGAAAGAAAAAGCTCATTTAGGAGTTGTTGTAGATCCGGATGTTGATCGTTTGGCTTTTATCAGCGAAGACGGAGAAATGTTTGGTGAAGAGTATACATTAGTGGCTTGCGCTGATTATGTATTGAGTAAAACACCAGGAAATACAGTTTCGAATATGTCATCATCTCGTGCTTTGCGTGATGTTACGGTTGCTCACAAAGGAAACTATGAAGCAAGTGCAGTAGGAGAGGTGAATGTTGTAGAATTAATGAAAAAAAATAATGCTATTATTGGAGGTGAAGGTAACGGTGGAATTATTTATCCGGAGTTGCATTACGGACGTGATAGTTTGGTAGGAGTTGCTTTATTCCTGACACATTTGGCTAACAAAAAAATGTCGGTTTCGGCATTGCGTGCTTCATATCCTGAATATTATATGAGCAAAAATAAAATTGAGTTAACACCTCAAATTGATGTTGATGCTATTTTAGTGGCAATGACTGAAAAATATAAAAACGAAGATATCACAACAATCGACGGTGTAAAAATTGATTTTGCTACAGAATGGGTGCATTTAAGAAAATCAAACACAGAACCAATTATCAGAATTTATACTGAAGCTCCATCTCAGGAAAAAGCTGATGTTTTGGCACTTCGAATTATAGACGAAATAAAAGCAATTGCCGGAATTTAATTTTAGACAATTCTATTTAAAAAAAAGCACCTCTTTCATTAATTTGAAAGAGGTTTTTTTTTATAAAACTGCCTTAATATTTAACCGCAAAGCCCACAAAGATTTACGCAAAGTTCGCGAAGTTCTTAACTTTTGAAAGAATGAAAAGTTCGCAAAGCGGCATGTTAAAATTAAAAATTCGTGACAATTAGTGAAGTTCATGACAGAAAAAAAATCATTTTAATCTATGTAATCTGTGGCAAAAAATTAACCGCAAACCCACAGAGGTTTCGCAAAGTTCGCAAAGCTTTGTGCTCTTTGTGTTTTTATAAAATCTTACGGATAAAAAAAACTTTGTGCACTTTGCGGTTAAATTTCAATCTTAGTTTTTAATAATTTTCAATGATTTTTTTACTGTTCCATAAGTTGCGGTTACAATATAAATTCCTGTAGAAAGTTTATCTCCAATTTTAATATCTTCATTCGTATAATATGAATTTGAAGAGAAACAAAGCGTTCCTTTCATGTCTACAATTTTTATTGTTAACGGTTCTGTTTCAGAAGATTTTATATGAAGTATGGATTGGTTTTTAATTGGATTAGGATAAACAGAAAATGAATCTTTTTCGGATGTTGGATTGCTTACACCCAGATTCGCCGCAGTAACATCAATATAATTAAAATTCATATCGTTTGACTTGAATTTGATTTTTAGATAAACTTCTCCCTGAGGCAATACGATTCCGTTTACTGTTTTATCAACAAAGGTTTGGTAACCACCCGTTGCAGGAAAAGTCTCGTCAGTTTTTGCAACAACATTATTTACAATAATATCAAATTTCCCCGGAATCGTTGGCGATGCTACTCTAAAAGTCAGATTATAAGTTCCGGCATTGGCAACATTTAGCAAGAATTCGTTCCAGTCTCCGTCATTTATAAAACATACATTTTGCCCCGTTCCGGAATCAGTTGTATTTTGTAAACCGGTACCTTTTCTTCGGTAATGTTTGTTGGCAGTAATTCTTCCCGGAACATTTATTTTTTTATCAGCATAAGAAACATTTATATATTCAGTACCAATAGGTTTTAAAACACCACTTTCAGGAGCTAATAATTGTCCTTCAAGCATATCTGTCCAGGTGGCAGGAACTCGTCCGGTAAACCATGAATATCTGTAAATATCAGGATCATTTTCAAAATTTGTTACAATGGCTTTCATAAAAGCAATTTTTTCGGCAGGAGTCTGAATAACTCTGTTAGCAAATTCGGTTACCCAAACAGGACGATTGTATTTTTTTAAATTTCCGGTCACGCCAATAACAGATCCTGACGAGCTGTCGTAGGTATGGAAAGCAATATAATCTACTTTACAATTTGGACATAAGGCAAAAAACTGATCGTGCCATGCAACAGGATCTGAAAAGCCACCATAATTGTCAGGACCATTGTAAGCAGGTGAAGCGCTTACAATTTCAAGATTTTTGGCAGCAGCAACTTTTTCTACATTCACCCAGGCATTTACGGCTTCTTGTGGTGTTAATCTTGCTCCGTCATTAAAATTCGGTTCGTTAAAAACAAGCAAATATTTAGCGCCGGGTTTTATCTTATTTATAAAAGCCTGTACATCCACATCATTTAATTTTCCCCATACCATTGGTACATATTCTACCCCTAAAGTTTCATAATTGGTGTTGACTGCATTTTCTGGTAATGAGCCCCAATTGTACCACCATGAAATTCCGGGTTTTAGAGCTAATAAATCAGCAAATGAATTATCACCGTAAGCAATTCCTCGTTTCGGACTCTGAGCAAAAGAGGCATTTGAAATAAATAGTATTGAAAATATAAAAAATAGTTTTTTTATCATGACTGGTAATTTTGATTTGGGTTATAAATTTGCTAACTCCAAATTTATGTTGTTTGTGTAATTTTTGATTTTTCCGGCTTCAGAAAAAAATATTACAAAAACCCATCAAAATCAGTTTTTAGTAGATAAAATAGTGTAATCAATAACTTTAAATGCTTTAGTAAATAAAAAGTCCAAAAAAGAATGTTACTTTTTTGGACTTTTTATTTTTGTTGTGAAACGATTATTGAACGCGATGTTTCCATCTTTTATGCGTCCATAAATAATACTCCGGAGCTTCAAGAATTTGTTTCTCTACTTCTCTCAAATATTTTTCGGTAATGTCAAAATTGTCATATTCTTTAGGGTTGTCTGCAATAGGTACAATTGTGGATTCATAGTAACCACGCCCTATTTTTTTTACTTTTATAAAAATAACACTTAAGTCGTATTTTTTGGCAAGCATTTCAGCTCCTGTGTGTACAGGAACTTCAATTCCCATGAACTTCATTGAGTGAAAAATTCGGTCTAATTTAGGCGACTGATCACTGGCTAATCCGTAAAGGCTTAAAATTCCCTTACGCTGATTTTGCGCCATCAACGGAATCGCTTTTCTGGTCTCAACCAATTCGGCATCGTATTTAGAACGTATTCTTCGAACTAATTTATCAAAGTATGGATTTGCGATTTTTTTGTAAACAGCCACACCGTTAAACAACATTCTTTTGTTAAGAGTCAAAAGCCATTCCCAGCTCGCATAATGTGACGCGACTAAAATTACACTTTTACCTCTTTTTTCATATTCATGAAAAAGATCCATATTGGTAATTGCAAACCTTCTTTCCATTTCCTCTGGCGAAATACTCATGGTTTTGATCATCTCCAAGAACATATCACACATATGTTGATAGAATTTCTTTTCGATCTCTTTTCGTTCAGCATCATTTAAGTGCGGCAAAGTGAGTGCTAAGTTTTCACGGACTACTTTTTTGCGATACCCCACAATGTGATAAACAAGAAAGTATATGAAATCAGAGAACCAATAAAACAATCGAAACGGTAGTATAGAGATAAGCCAAAGAAAAGGGTAGGCCAATATATAAACGAGAAATTGCATGTAACTTTTTTTTTTGCAAATATAGAGTAAAAATGAATAACCAGTGATATTTTGGTTTGGCACTAACATATGTTTAAGAATGACTATATTTACCATTCACAATAAATGTTTTTTATGAATACCATTTTAATTGGAATTATAGTTGCCAATGTTTTGATTAGTTACAAAGGTTTTAATGATCTTTCTTTTTTTAGAAAATATGAATTTCATGTAGGAAGTATTCGTTCAGGAGAACAAATCAGAATGCTTTCATCGGGGTTTTTGCATGTAGATATGATGCACTTGATATTTAATATGCTGACACTTTGGTTTTTTGCACCGGTTGTAATACAATGGTTGGGGACTTTTTCTTTTGTTCTGGTTTATTTTGGAAGCTTAATTTTTGGAAGTTTGCTTACCATGTTATTTCATAAAAACGATTATAGTTATAGAGCAGTTGGAGCTTCAGGAGCTGTTACAGGAGTTTTATATTCGGCTATATTGCTGCAGCCTGATATGATGTTGGGAATTTTCTTTGTGATACCAATACCGGCATATTTATTCGGAATTTTATATTTATTGTATTCGATTTATGGAATGCGTGCTAAAAATGATAATATTGGTCACACGGCGCATTTTGGAGGTGCTATTGGTGGTTATGTGATAACCTTGTTAAAAGAACCTTCATTATTTGTTGATCATACTTTAATGGTTGTTTTATTGGCGATTCCTATTTTTATACTTTTCGTAATGGCAAAATTGGGAAAATTGTAATAGTGGCACAACTTTTGAAAAGTCATTCTCAAATAACTTAAATATAACAAAAATGAAGAAAGTAGTATTATTTTTAACAATCATGTTTATGACTATGTCTTACGCACAAGAAACCAAACAAATTCCTCAAATCAACGTAAATGGGGAAGGAAAAGTAAAAGTAGCACCTGATCAGGTTTGTATTTCAGCAACTGTTGAAACAAAAGGGAATAATGCTAAAGATGTCAAAAAGGAAAATGACGAAAAAATGGATGCTGTTTTAAAATTCATTAAAAAAATGAATGTTCCAACAGCAGATTTCAAAACGAAGCAAGTTGCTCTTAATCCGCAATATGATTATGAGAAAAAGAAAACTAGCTACAATGCTACTCAAACGGTAGAAATTATTTTGAAAGATTTATCTAAATATGATGAATTAATGGAAGGTTTGGTTCAACAAGGAATTAACCGTATCGACAGAGTTTCTTTTGAAACCTCTAAATTAGTTCAATTGGAGACAGAAGCTAGAAAATTGGCAATAAAAGATGCTAAATCAAAAGCAGAAGATTATGTTTCAGTTTTAGGGCAAAAAGTTGGTAAAGCTTATACTATTTCTGATAATACTCAGGTCTATCATCCACAACCAATGTATGCTTCTATGAAATCTATGGCGATGGATTCAGCAGGAGCTTCAAACGAAACTTTAGCAATTGGAGAAATCGAAGTTACTGCAAATGTTAGTGTGAGTTTTATTTTAGATTAACTTACAGTAGAAATTTAATAATATTTAAAATTCCAAATTCCAACTTAAAAATTGGGATTTGGATTTTTTTTTTGCTTGATTTTGCTATCTTTTCTTAAATTCATTTTTAATTAACTTAGGGGAAGTTTTATTATAAAAATTGTACCCAATGGTTCGTTATCTTTAACTATTATTTCTCCGTTATGAGTTTTAACAATTCCATGAACGACGCTTAATCCCAAACCTAAGCCGCTTGTATTGGTTTTTGTAGTGAAAAATGGTTCAAATATTTTTTGTTTAATAGCATCCGGTATGCCGTGACCCTGATCCTCGATAGTAATAAACAGACTTTCAGCGTCATCCTCAACAATTGTTTTTATAGTGCTTTTTTGTGGTGAGGCATGTATGGCATTTATGAGTAAATTAAAAAGAACCTGTGTGATTTGAACAGCATCTATTTTTGCGGTTATGGAACAGTTTTTAATTACCAATTCACTTTTAATTTCTTTTTTTTGAAAATTTTGCTTTAAAAATGACGATGCAAATATTACAATAGGCTTAATGTCTTCTTGTTTAGACTGATGAGGAATTTCGCAGGAAAAGAACATTAATTTCTTTACTATTTCGCGGGTGTAAATTGCCGATTTGATTATTGTAGTAATGTCAGAATCAATTTCCGGATCGGTATTGTTGAGTTTTATGAGTTCAGCATATCCTAAAATATTGCTTAACGGATTATTGAGTTCATGAGCAATTCCGGCAGTCATTTCACCAAGGGTAGATAATCGGTCAATTCTTTCGATCGTTCTGCTTAAAGAGTTTTTTTTATCTAAAGTCTGATACTTTTCAATATAATTTCCAATTTCTATTGCAATCATATTCAATAGTTTTTGTTCGTCTTCGAGAAATGAATCAAACTCATATTTATTCTGCGGGTAATGAACTTTGATGCTTCCGGGTTTTGTATCCGGAATGTTTATGGAACAGCTTTGAAATATGGTGTTTTGAGATAATAAGGAAGTTGTAAAATGGTACTCTAAGATCTGGATTTCGACAATTGCATCGTCATTAAATTGCCATGCATTTTTAATGATCACAGTGATTTTTTCCAGGACCTCCTTTTCTATAGAATTTGATTGCGATATAATTTTTGAAATTTCGTAAAGACAGGTTAATTCTTTAACACGCTCTTTTTAGCTTCTCTTTTGTTTTTTCGGGTTTCATTGTAAGAAATTGTTTGTGTCGATTTTAAATTCCGCTCAAAAATAATTAAATAATTGAGCTATGCGTCTTAAAGAAAAGTTATAGATTAACTATTTTAAAATAAAATAAATAGATGCTTGTTTTGTGTCTTATTGTGTTGTTTTTTTGACGTATTATAGGTGGTTTTTTGAATTCTTTTTAAGATTAAATCGCAAGAAAAAACAAGAATTTGTTTCTTACATTTTTAATTTTTTTATTAGAATTAAAAATGTCTTATTCTGCTAATATTTTGTCGTTGTTGGGAACTAAAAAGTTTCTCTTTAAAATAATTTTGTTTCAGAATACAAAAACAAACACAATCAGGATTTTTATGCAAATGAAAATGAATACTTCTGCCTTATCGTTAGAATTTGAATTAAGTTTATCTGAAATTCAAAAATTAAATAAGATGTATTTTAAGCATCTTTTTAAAGAAAGAATGCTGGTTATGTTTTGTATTGTTTTATTCCTGTTGATTTTTGTTAATTTAGAAAACGATAATGATTTAATTGAATGGATAATAAGAAGTTTAGCTCTTATTATATTTTTTTTAATGATTCAGCATTCTATCGTTAATTCAATTTGTAAAATCATATTTAGAGCAACAGATAAGCTTTTAAAATCAAGGAATTTAATTCACAAATACCGATTCAATTTTACAAGTTCCTTTATTTATGTCCATTCACCTTTGGGCAGTTTTAAGCATAAGTGGAATAAAATTGAAAAAGCCATTTTAACTAAAGATTTCTTTTTTCTATATGTTAAAGAGAGAAATGGATATATTATTTCAATTTCAAACAAAGATGCTGAAGCCAGAAATATGAAAGAATTAATAACATTTATAGAAAAAAATGTAACTCACGTGACGAAAGTATAAGAAGCTTTTTAAGGGATAATAAAGTGCAATGTCAAAATAAAGCACTTTTAGTTTGAAAAGGAGGGAACCAAAGTAATGGTTTGTTTTTTACTAAAGCATAAAACGGTACGTAATTTTTATCAAAAAAGTATTAGTAGGTTTTCGTCCTAAAATCTGAGAATTGAGTTCTGTAACTAAATTTTCATTAGAATTTCCGTTTGATGTTATTCCTTGTGACCAAACCAGAAAAACTTCTGATCCCGGAATATATTCCCAACGTGCAACTAAGTTAGATCTAAATTGTACAAAAGCAAAATCCGGATTTTGAATACTGTAGTCTGTAACTCCATTTGTGTCTTCATCGATTTGATAATTATTTTTTAGCGCATCAAAATGAATTTGATCGGAGTCAAACAAACTTACCCGATCGCTATAATAAAGTGCTGTAGGATTTATGACTTTATTGAAAGCATTATATCTTCCTCTGGAAATAAAAGGCTGTCCATAATATTGAATGGTCAAATTTGGATTTATATTATAATCTAATCGAATAGAAGCACTTAATGTATTCTGATCGAGATTTGCAGTAATATAACGAGGTTCAGTATTAAAACTGGTTTGCGTAATATATTGCAGTTTATTTTTATTGGAAGAAAAACCAGGACTAAAAGAAAGTGTAAAAGCATTAACGGGTTGATAGGTAATTCCGGTTGTAAATTCGGTATATGAAAATGAATTGTTTTTGCCTTTTGTATCGTAAAGAGCAAAATTATATTTGAGCTTTTTTCTACTGTCTGAAGTAATACTAATCGATTTAAAAAACTCTTCAGAATAACGAAACCGCGGTCCGCCCTGCAAAATAGAATTAGAATAGTTTACAGGTTTATAAATGGCTGAAACAGCAAAACCCCAATTGTTTTTTAATACAACATTTGACCCCAAAGCATATTGCATTTTATTATAATTTCCTTCAAAATCAAAGTTTGAAAGCTGCTCCAGATTTGTTGTTATTTTCCTGAATTGTCCAAAAGGTTTTAGGGTTTCATAAGATAAAAAGGCATATTGTTTGATTTCGTCGGCTTGCCTTAAAAAGCCAATATCATTAAGTTCTAATTCAGACGATCTCCATATTACAACTCCTTTATAACGCCAGTTTCCAACACTTGCTTTTCCCAATTCAAATTTTCCACCAGTTCCTGCAAGCGAAGTTCGCAATGTATCAACAGAAAGATGTCCGGCATCAATTCGCTGAAATAAATGTGTCATATTTTTTTGTGTAGCCGTTATTGCTTCTTTACTGCCTTGAACGCTGCTGGTTACAAAATTGCCCTTAAAATAATATTTCCTGTTTTTCCAGTTATGCATAAAATCGATTCCGGCTGTATAAGCAGATTTATGCATAAAATTTAGAAAATCGGTTTCTAAATTTCGGTTTACGGCAGTAAAAACAGTTCCAAAATAGCTGTTACGGTTGTTAAAATCTTTTTGAACTCTGCCAACAAGATAATTGGTCAATGGTTCTACCAATAATTTTGTCATTTGATCATTCTCCTGAATTTTCGCATATTCTTTATTTGTCACACTTTCAAGGATTCCAATTGACCAGCCATTTTTAGTTTTTCCGCTAAATTTTGCTGCTCCCAAAATCGTTGTATTATTAGGGATTGTCATAAAAGCACCGTCAGGAATATGGGGTTGTCCGTTAGGATTTCGCCCAATTCTGCGGGAATAAAACAAATTGTCCTGATCATCAGCAAATGAATAGTTGAAAATGTTTTTATTTTCTACAAAAAAAGGGCGTCGTTCATCATAAAAAACCTGAAAACCATCTAACACAATAGTAGACGGATCGGCTTCTACCTGTCCAAAATCGGGGTTTATTGTTAAGTTTAATGTTAGATCATTGGTAATGCCAATTTTAGCATCCAAACCTCCATTTAGCTTAAAATCTTGACCAGTTTTAAACGGATTCTTTTTTTCCTGAGGATACGTTTCTAACTTAGAAAGCATAAAGGGCTGAATTTCTATTTGCCTTTGAGGAGATAAACCATCTAAACCGCGTAATTCTCCAAATTCACTAACCCAGCCCGGAGCATCAAGCGGAATGCGCTGCCAGACAGAGCGTTCTTCTGTTCTAAAATATCTTCTTGTAGATTGCAGTCCCCAAACTTGTTCAGGAGCATCACTAAATTTTAACTGACTTAATGGGATTTTGATTTCGGCAGTCCAGCCTTCATCATCAATATTGGTTTTTAAATACCAGATAGGATTCCAGTTTCCGTCCCATGTTTTTCCGTTATCAGAAATAAAACCATCACTTTTTACACCTGCGGCTGATCCGGCAAACGAAAAACTGGTTAACTTATCGTTATGGCTGCTAATGTTAATTTCGATCCAGTCGCCTTCAAAACCATCACGCCTTGAGAGTCTTTCTACAATTCCTTTTGGGTCTTTGTCATAACATCTAAAACCAAAATAGATGAACTCTTTATCGTATACAATCTTGAATTTAGTTTGCTCAATAGGCGTTGTATTTTCGTCAGGAAGATTTTCGATATAATCCCCCGTCCAATCTACAATATTCCAACTTTCCTCAGTCAAAAGTCCATCAATTACAGGCGGAGCTAAAGCACCTAAAGCCTTTGTGGTATAAACTTTCTTAGGTACTTTAGGTGCAAGCTGTCCAAAACTCAGTTGAAAAAAGAACAATAATAAAACCAATGTATTTTTATAACAGATCATATTTTTGATTTTTGCTAAATAGAATTTCCTCATTAAGAATCCTGATTATTTATTTAATTCCAGAACCCACATTTTCATAGCAGGAATTGAAGTCTTTTTTAAGGATGCGAAACTCTCATCTGTAATAATATTTTTGGCTGAATGGAAACTTTCTGTTCTTTCGTTATATTTTTGAAAATCAACTTCTTTTTCGGCATTACTGGTATTCATAATGCACATAATCGTCTGTTTTTCATCGTATCTAAAATAGACGTACAAACCTTCTGTTGGAATGTAATGCATCAATTTTCCGGTTGTTAAAGCCGAAGATGTTTTTCTGAAATTGGCTAGTTTTCGGACTAAATCCTGAGTTGATTTTTCATCTTCGGTTAAACCTTTTCCTGTAAAGGCATTTTTTGTATCGGTGGTCCATCCGCCAGGAAAATCACCACGAACCAAACCATCCGGAGCTTTAAAACCTTTAGCCAATACTTCAGAACCATAATACAATTGTGGGATTCCGCGACAAGTAAGTAACCATTGAAAACCTATTTTTTGTTTTTCTGCATTTTCTCCAACAACAGAAAAGAAACGTGGTTCGTCATGATTGTCTAAAAGCAGTACTTTTTGCATTGGATTTTTACTTAAAAAATCGCTGCTCAATGTATAATATAGTTTGTTTACGCCATCTGTCCAGCCAAAAGGCTGCGTAAGTGCAGGAATAATTCCGTAATACAAACTCTGGAAATCAACAACTGATGGCAAATTGCTTTTAAAAGGAGTATCAATATTATTTTGTTCAAAATAGGCCTGGTTTGCTACTCCATGAACCATAACTTCTCCAAAAATAGTCATGTTAGGAAATTCATTTAAAATGGATTGATTGCAACGATTTGCAAAGTTTAAATCATTGTAGGTATAAGTATCTAAACGAATGCCGTCTATACCAAAGGTTTCAATGTGCCAAATACAATTCTGAATTAAAAAGTTGGCCATATATGGATTATCGTGATTAATATCCGGCATGATTTTGTCAAACCAGCCA